>DASTWL010000001.1 GCA_035765895.1 Verrucomicrobiia bacterium
CCAGTCCACCCAGTAATCGCGCCAGCACGAACTGGGTGACGTTGCCGGCCAGCGCGCAACCGACGGCCGAAACGACATACAGCCCGCCAATCATGAGCAGCGTCCGCTTGCGGCCCAGCTTGTCCGTCGGCCAGCCGCCGAGCAGCGAGCCAAGCACTGTGCCGTAAAGCGCCGAACCCATGACGAGTCCGTGCAACGCCGCGCTCAGACCCCAAAGCTTTTGAATGGTCTGTTCGGCGCCGGAAATGACCACGGTGTCAAAGCCGAACAGAAATCCCGCCAGCGCGGAGGTGACGGACCAGAAGAAGATTCGCCGTTTCATGGTTTGATCAGTTCAACACAGTCCAGACCGAACACATATTTCGCGCCCGTGGCCGCGGCGCAAACACAAGCGAAGAGTTGGGGGGAGGCGTTCATGGCTGCCGGCTATTGCCACGCCGACTTGAGTTCATAAACCGCCACCGAAACGATGCCGGCGCGACCGCCCAGACAGGAAAGTTTCAGACGCCGATTCTCGGGCGAAAGCGCTTTGGCCATCGGCAAATAAAGCGTGCCGTCGCCACCAAAAACATCCACTGACGCGCGATCCACGAAGCAGTGCAGTGTGATTTTGCCAGCTTGCGGCGCCAGCGCGGCCTGGCTGCCCAGGCAGGAAAGAGTTTGCGCCTTCACATCATAAATGACCGGCACGCCGCGCAGCTCGAGCGTGATTTTCTGGGCGTCGCCCACGGAAAGTTGCGCCTCGATCTCCAGTAAATCGCCCGTGATGTTTGCCAGCGGATTGTCTCCCGGCACGAATGTTTGCGGTTTGAGGCGGTGTGTTTTCTGGCGGAGCGATTTGAGTTCGCGCACCGGCTGGACCGTCAGCTCCGGACCGGCAGGAGCGTCCCGAAGCGCCAGTTCCACCGGCAAACCCATCATCTGGTTGAAGGGCATGCCGCGGAAAATTTCGCCGTCGGGCAGCCGGCCCCAAGGAATCAAAATGCAGCGGCCATCGCCAGGCGGAATGTCGGAAAAAACCTGCGACGCATACCAGCAGTTGCCATTTTGCAAACGGCGCGGCGGCGTCTCGGGAACGAATTGCCGGCCGTCAAACCGGCCCACCACATAGACGCCATTCGCGCCGTAAAAAACCCAGCGCAACGACCGCGCATCGCCCGCCAACGGCAGCGCAAAGAAATTCGGACACTCCGCATCGCCGGGCAGCGTGAAGTCCTGAAGCTTGGTCCACTGCTTCAAATCGCGGGATTCAAAGAGCGCGTAGTCGTGCTGATAGAGGTAGAGCGCCATCACCCATTTCTGCCCCGGCGCAAACCAGACGACTTTGGGATCGCGGTTTTCGGCGGCGAGGTGTCCGAGCACGGGATTGTTCCCGTATTTGGTCCACGTGCGGCCGCGATCGTTGCTGTAGGCGAGACCCTGGGTGAAGGGGTGCCCCGCCGCAGTGAACATCGCGACCAGCGCCGGTTTTCGGCCAGTTTGAAAGCCGGCCGTGTTGTGCCAGTCCACCACCGCCGAACCGGAATACATCGTGCCGTGTTCATCCGGATACAGGGCCTCGGGCAGTTCCCGCCAATGAACCAGATCCCGGCTGGCCGCGTGGCCCCAGTGCATGTTGCCCCAATTCCAGCCGTAGGGATTGTGCTGATAGAACAAATGATATTCGCCCTCGAAATAAACGAGGCCGTTGGGGTCGTTCAACCAGCCGCGCCGGGACGTGAAATGAAACTGCGGCCGGCGCGCTTCATGATATAAATCACCCGCCTCCTTGAGTGTGGGGGATTGTTCGATGGCGCGCAGCCCCGCAGAATCCTCGGCCAGCCGGTCCACCTTCACGGTGAGGGTTTTGCCGCGATACGGAGCGGCATCCCAAAATGCCCACCAATCCGGCCGGCCATCCGCCAGTTCGATGTCGAAGCGCGTCTGCTCCCGGCCGTCCACCAGCAAGGTCACCCGCTTCTTCGGCGCGCCGTTCTTCACGGGAAAATTCAGATACGGTTGCTGAATCAAAATCTCCCGTGTGACGTCCCGCTGGATGACGGGCGCGACGATCCGCCGGTCACTTTGAACAATTTGGTCCACGTTGATGTGGCCCCAGCCGCCGGTCGCATCATCCACAATCTCCAGCGCGACGCTTCGCCCCAGCAAATCACCAACCTCCCATTGCCCGGGTTGCAGGCGCTCGCTGCCGCCGGGCTCGACGTTCGGACCGGTGGCGGTGCGGACCGCCTTTCCATCCGCCAGCAGATTCAGGCAGGTCTTGCCCTCCCATCCGCCGCCGCCGATCAGAAACTGGAGATAATGCCGTTCGATTTTGAACGGCGGCGAAGTCAGTCGCCCGGTGGAACCGTCTCCGCCCCGGAACGAGTTCACCAAACCAGCGCCTTGATAGCCGTCCACGGGCATTTGGTTGGGCAGGGTGCCGCGGGCGGGCGCGTTGCCGAAGGCGGCGCCGGTCACTTGCCACGCGCCGTAGTTCGTGCCCTCAAAGTCGGCTACAACGATGTCCGGCGACTGCGCCCAGGCGGTGCGGAAGCCCAGTCCGCCGATGAGCAAGGCCGTGCCGGCGATTTGCCGCCACGACCGGCGCGCCCGGGGGTTGCTTGGCTTGATCATGATGCAGGATTGGACGTCATGGCGCCGGCCAGATGGATTTGAGTTTGGTCACCGTCAGGGAATTGAAGGTCGCGGTGCCGCCGGTGCATGTGAGTGAGGCCAGGCCGGTGCCGGCGGGATTGCTGACGGGCAACGGCATGTAAAGCGCGCCATCGTTGCCGAAGATTTCCAGCGAGTCGCGATCCACGATGATTTCGAGCGTGACACGGCCGTTCACCGGCGGCAAGGCATTGACGATTCCGTTGCAGGCGACTTGCTGGGTCGCCGCGTTGTAGGTGACCGTCACGCCCTGAAAGGTGAAGTTGAGGGTCTGCGCCGTGCCCGCGTTGAATTGCGCTTTCAAATCGAACAGGGTGCCGCGAATTCCGGCGAGCGGATTGTAGCCCGGGCTCAACACCAGATTCGTCCACGCGTAAACGTTTGCGGCGGCGTTGGTGATTTCAGCCACGGGCGTGGAACACAGGCGCACGCCGTCCGCCGTGGTGCGCAGGTTCAGTTCGGTTGGGAAATACATCATCTGGTTGAACGGCATTCCGGGCATGCCGATGATGGCCCAGCCCATCCGCACCACACGCGGATCGCCGGGTGGCATGCGGGTGAAGGTTTGCGACGCGTAGAACCCGGCGCCGCGGTTGCCCGCCAGTTTGGGTGTGGCCGGTGTGAATTTCACCCCGTCGAACTCCCCGAGTTGATAGCTGCTGCTGGCGTCGCAGAGCAGCCATTGCACGTTGTTGGTGTCGCCATCGACCGCCAGCGGGAACAGATCCGGGCACTCGAAAAACCCATTATAGATTTTGCTGCGGAACGTCCAATGCCGGAAATCCGGCGAGGAGTAGAACTGCACGCCGTTGCCGCCCGCATCATCATAAACGGCCATGACCCAGTAATTGGAAGGCGCATACCACAGCAGGTGCGGATCACGACCGGTTCCGGCATGCACCACCACCGGATTGCCAGGGTAATCCGTGAAGCTTTGCCCGCCATCGTTGCTGTATGCGATGCATTCGCCGCGAGCCGTGCTGTAATACGCCGCCACGATGACGTCGTTCGTGCCCGTTTTAAACCCGCCGGTGTTTGCGGAATCCACCACGGCGCTGCCGGACCAGACATCGTCGCCGTAAGCATGAGAATAAATTCCTTCCGGCATTTCCTGCCAGTGCACCAGATCCGGGCTTGCGGCGTGTCCCCACCATTTCTGTCCGGAGCCGTCCCAGGTGAACGGGTCGTGCTGATAATACAGGTGATACTGCCCGCCGGCGTAAATCATGCCGTTGGCATCGTTGAGCCAGCCGCGGGCGCTCGAAAAGTGCAACTGCGGCCGCAGCGTCTCGCGGTAAAGATTCGTGGCGCCGACAATGCCGTTGGTCTGCATCACGGCGCTTAAACCCGTGGAGCCCGGCGCCAGACTGCTCACCGATACGGTGGCGGTCTGGTTCGAGAACGCCGCCACATCCACAAACGCCCACCAATCCGGCGCGCCGGCGGCCAACGGGATGTCAAAGTCGCGCACAGGATTTCCGCCCACGCTGACCGTGACGCGCTTCAACGCGGCCCCGTTCTTGACAGGCAGGTTGAGCAAATTATTCGTCAGCAGCAGCGTCCGGGACAACGATGGGAACGCGTCGTCGGCCAACACAATCTGGTCCACATTGATGTGACCCCACCCGCCCGTGGCGGAATCCACAATCTGCAACGTCGCCGTCTGTCCGAACAGGTCGCGGACGTCCCATTGCTGCGGCTGCAACATCTCGCTGTCGTTCCCGGTGGCCGTTCGCACGATCCCGTTGCTGATGATGAGATTCAGGCAGGCCTGCCCCGGAAGGTTTCCGCCGCCGATGAGAAAGTTCAGGTAAGGCCGGGTGATCACGAACGGCGGTGACGTCAGCGTGCCGGTGGCCGGGTCGCCGCCATTGTAGGAATTCACCAGACCCGCACCCTGATAACCGCTGACTGGCTGTTGATTTGGCAACGCGCCCGACGCCGGGCCCGAACCAAACGCTGTGCCCGTGGTGGTCCACGCGCCGTAAGTGGGCTGCTCAAAATCCGCGATGACGATGTCCCTGCCGGACGGCCCCGCAGCCGCGGCACCGTTCAACAGGCGGTAAAAACGTTGCCAGTGCGTCACGTTGGTTTCGATGAAGCGTGCGGCGCCGAAGGCGGACGTCGTCACATTGCCCAAACCCAGCCACGGGCCCGTCACATTGGTGGCGGCCTGCAATTGGTAGCTGTAGTTCGGAGACGCGGCGAGGAGCAGGTGCGAGGCGTCGTTGGTCCGTTGCGCCAGTTGCAACCACGACACTGTCCGGCCAATGACATCCGCCCAAGTCATTCCGATCCGCACCTCGTCGTGTGTGACGGTGACTCCGTTAAGATACGCGCCGAAGGAAATCCCGTTGAACGACAGATCGGCAATGTTCGTGAGCGCCAGCGTCGGTGATGCCGGCTCGGTCTGCGACGTGGGATTGCGATACACCGTCAACGTGTCGTTGCCCGCGTGATAATCGATCCGCAGGACGTAGAAGTTGGCGCCCGTGCTGCCGGAGCCCAGGTCGTAAAACGTCGAGGCGCCGCCGGGCGGCGACTCAATGCGCAAGTGCGCGCGGGTGTCGCCCGTGTCGTTGCCAATGCCGGCCATCCGCCCGCCATCGCCCAGATCGCCGCGCTTCAATTCAAATTCATAAAACTGCACCAGCGCGCTGGGTTGTTGGAGGAAGCTGAGGTAGATCGTCGTGCCGTCAGCCCCGAGGTTGCCGTGCTCATCCAGCAAGCCACGCAGCGCCAACGGGCCGGAGTCCGAGCAGTTGAGGTAACGCCCCTTGCGCGACGCGTTGGCGCTGAACAAGGCCCCACCCAGCGAATGGGCATCGTAGCCGGCCGGAGCGTTCGCGCCTGCCGTCAGGCTGTTGGAATACGACTGTGACGTGGCGCCGTTGACATTGACCCAGGGGCCGGCCCAACCAAAGCCGCCGTGGGCGCCGCCAATGTCACCGCTGCTTTGGCCGTAGTTGAAGCCTTCATACGCCAGCAAGCCGCCGAAATCAGGAAAGACGTTGACGACGGCGCTCGTCACGCTGCCATGGGAGTTGCCGGCCACGAGCGCATACTGGCCGGCCGCGAACACGCCCGCATCCGCCGGCGCCAACGTCGCGTTTGTCGCGCCGCCCACCGCCTCATCATCGCGATACCACTGCAACGTCAGCGGCGCAGCTCCGCCCACGGAAGCCTGGAGGACCAGATTGGTGCCCGGGCCCACCAGCACGTTGCGCGAACCAGAGAGGTTCAGGGCGATGATCTGCATGCTCAGGGCCGCGGGCGCACTGGTGGCAACACCCAGCGCGTTGGACGCGGTGACGGAATACTGACCGGCGTCGCCCAACTGAACGTTCGACAAGGTCAGGCTGGTGTTGGTCTGGCCGGGCAGCGCGTTCGTGCCGCGCTGCCAATGATAATGCAACGGCAGCGGGGACTGCGCCTGCGCGGTGAAGGTCACGGTTTGACCGACATAACCCGCCTGGTTCGTCGGCTGCACCACAAACACCGGCGGATTGCCCAGCACATCGGCCCAGGTTTCACCGAGCCGGATTTCGTCGTGCTTCACGGTCACGCCATTGAGGAACGCGGCGAGCGAAAGGCCATCGAACGACAGGTCCGCCGTTGCCAGCAGGGTCAGCACGGGCTCGTTCTCTGCTTCGGTGGCACCGGTCGGATTGCGATAAACGTAAACATCGTCGTTGCCCGGTTTGAAATCGATGCGCACGACGTAGAAATTCACATTGGTGCTGCCGGGGCCGAGCGGCGTTTGCGTGGTGTTCGGCGCGCGCCAGTTGACGGTGGCGGCATCGAGGTCGTTGCCAATGCCAGCAACGCGTCCGGGATCATCGAGATTACCGCGGTGGAATTCAAACTCGTAAAACTTGAGCGCGCTGTTGGGCTGTTGCAGGAAGCCGACATACACGGTTTTGCCATCAGCCCCGACCTGCCCGCCGGCATCGAGATAACCGTGTGTTCCGAATGGCCCGCCGGGGGAGCAATCCAGCCAGCGCCCCACGCGGCTGGTTGAATTGACCAGCGCGGCCGCACCGGTTGAACGCGCATCAAACCCTGCCGGCGCGCCGGCGCCCGCCACCAGACTGCCCGCCACCACCACGCCGCCCGAACCGGCAACCGTTTGCCAGCCGCCGTTCCATCCCGTGCCGCCGTTCAGCCCGGCGAGGTTCGCCCCGGCGCCCGCGTCGTTGAGCCCTTCATAAACCAGCCGTTCAGCCGGCGCACGGGTTTGCCACAGCAACAATAAAACCGCCCCGGCCACGAACCGCCCAATGTCTTGCTTCACCATCAATGGCATCCCATTCATCCTTTCATGAGCAGACTGCCGGAGCGAAATGCCCCGGCAGTCTTCGTTTCCGCCGACCTCACAACTCAAGGTGTCACCGTCCGGTAAAAGGCCCGATCCGCAGGCGGATTCACATCTTCAAAATCAACGGAGCCATTTTCCGGACATACAACCGTGCCGATGTCACTCCATGGCCCCGCCACACTGCCGGCCCGCTGGATATGATATGAGAATCCGGGCGTCGCTGCAAAGCGCACGCGCCGGCCGTTGGCCGAGGGCTCCGGCGGCAGCAAGTTCGAGACGGCCAGGCCCAGCGCATCCTCATACGTGGCGCCCAGCCGGATTTCGTCGTGCTTCACATCGGGTCCGTTGTAGGCCGCCACGGAAACGCCGTTGAACGACAGGTCCGCCACGTTGGAAACCGTCAAGGTCGGCGTGGCCGGTTCGGAGGTCGAGCTGGGATTCCGATAGACGAACACATCGTCATTGCCGGCCTTGTAGTCGATGCGCACGACGTAGAAATTGACCGCTGCGGTGCCCGCCCCGAGCGAGCGATCGTTGACGCCGTTGGGCGCGCGGAGATTGACGTTGTTGCCCGCCGCGTCGTTGCCGATGCCGCCGATGCGGCCCGGATCGCTCAGATTGCCGCGGTGAAACTCAAACTCGTAGAACCCGGAGGTGCGGTCCGGCTGCTGGAGGAGGCCAAGGTAAACCGTCTTGCCGTCGGCGCCGACGTTGCCGTGCGCATCGATGAACCCTTGCTTGTAGAGCGCGCTGTTGGTGGAGCAGTCAAAGAACCGTCCGGAACGTGTCTGCGCATTCGAGGGCACTTCGATGCAGTTGCTGATGGAGCGGGAATCATAACCCGCCGGAACATTCACGCCGCCCTGCAGGTTGCCGGTGGTGATGAGGACTCCATTGCCATCCGTCTGCTGCCACGGGCCGTCCCAACCAAAGCCGCCCGCCTGGCTGGCACCATCCACCGAACCGACGTCATAACCGAAACCATCATAGACAAACACGTGGTTGTTGACGGCGTAAATGGTGACCGCCGCCACACTGCTGGTGACGGAACCCGCGGTCCCGGTCACCACGACGTAAAAATTGCCGCCGTCAGTGATCTGCAATCCGGACAGCGCCAGGCTGCTGTTCGTCGCGCCGCTGACCGGATTTCCATTCAAATACCATTGATACGTCGCCGTCCCACCCACGACGGCGCTGGTCAGGGTGGCCGATTGTCCGTGGTTCAAATACACGACCTGATTTTGCGGTTGCGTGGTGAAGGCCAGACCGGCCACCTGCAAATCGCCGGTGCCAAGAATGAATCCGGGAAGGTTGCTGGCGTTGTAGCTGCCCACGGGCAACGCCACGCCGTTTGTGTAAAATCCGGTCACCGCCAGCGAGCCGGCGAAATTCAGATTCAGATACGCCCCGTCCACCAGACGAAGGGCACTGGGCAGACTGCCGGGCGCGTCCAACTGAAGCGTGCCTTGATTAACGAGGGTGTCGCCGGTGTAGGTGTTGGTGGCGGCCAGCTCCAGCACGCCGGAACCGGTCACAATCAATCCCCCGTTGCCGGACAGGACGCCGCTCAAGGCAATCGTATTACCTGCCGTGTCGAAGGTGACGGAGCCATTGAGATTCGTCAGGTTCACGTCGAGCGACGACGACCAGCTGGTCGATGCGGCCACGGTGCCGCCGCCCAGATTGAGCCCATACGAGCCGCTGCTGGACGTGATGCCGCCACTGTCGATGGTGATGGTGCCCCCGCCAAGGGTGTAAACACCGCGGCCATAGGCACGCACCGAGCCCAGGTCCAGGTTGAACACGTTATTGATGGCGCCGCCGGCCTGGGTCAGCGTGGCCGTGTAAGTCACTCCAGCATCACCCAGCGCGAGGCCCAGGGTTTCGCCATTCAGGTCCAGCACGCCACCGTTCATGTCATACGCCGCCTGCGTGCCCACATGGCTGGTGGCGCCCACAAACAAATAGGCATGTGAGGGATTGCTGTAACTGAACGTCCCGCCATTCTGGATGACCCGGCCGCTGCCGCCGTCGCGGCCAATCACCATGGCGTCGTCAAAATCGCCCGCCACAGTCAGTGTCGCCCCCGGTTGAATGACGAGTGTGCCATTGTAGTTGGTGTCCGCATTACCCAAGAACACGAAGCTGCCGCTCGTCCCGCTGATCGTCACGTTGCCGCTGATGACGGTGGTGCCGCCATTGGCGATGCAGCCGCTGAAATAATCCACGCCCCCCAAGGTGAGCGTGCCCGCACCGGTTTTGGTAAGACTGCTCGCGGAGTTGATCGCGCCGCCCAGCGTCAGATTGCCGTTCGTGGGCGTGTTGAGGGTTTGGTTGGCCGTCCAGGTCATGCCGAGATTGATGCTCTGGGTAACCGGTGTGGCGGGATCGCCGTTGAAGCCAAGACCGCCGGTCAAGGTGATGTCGCTGCCGCCCAGCACGAACGCACCCGCAGCGGCATCAAACGTCAGGCTGCTGACGGTAATGTCGGCCAGATCGTTGTTGTTCGTGAGCCGCGCGTGGCCGGCAAAGGTCAGGGCATGCGGAAAAACCGGCACGGCATGGTTGTCCCAGTTGCCCGCGGAACTCCAGTTGTCGTCCGCGCCGCCGCCCGTCCACAAGCCGGTGCTGATGCCGCTGGAAACCTGCACTTCACCCGAACCCACGATGAAGCCCGGCAGCGTGCCCGCGTTGTAGGAACCAACCGGCAACGCGACGCCATTCGTGTAGAGGCTGCCGACGACGTAATTTCCGCCAAAGTTCAGGTTCAAAAAGGCCCTGTCCGCCAGACCCAGCGCGCCCGCACTGCTGCCCGTGGAATCCAGCTGCAACGTGCTGCCTGCGGTGACGAGCGTGTCGCCGGTGTAAGTGTTCGCTCCGGAAAGTTCCAGCGTGCCCCCGCCGGAAACGGTCAGACCGCCCGGACCCGACAGCACGCCCGAGAGCATGATCAGGCTGCCCGCCGTGTCGAAGTTGACCGGGCCGTTGCTGCCCGTCAGCGTCAGGTTCAGCGCCGACACCCAGCTGGCTTCGGCGCCAACCGTGCCGCCGCCCAGATTCAATTCGTAGCCGCCGCCGGCGAAAACCGTGATGCCGCCCGAGCCGATGTAAATGCTGCCGCCGGTCAGATTGTAAATGCCGTGGCCCTGGGTGAAGAACGGACTGAAGTAGAGCTGCCCCACGTTCGTGATGACACC
>DASTWL010000002.1 GCA_035765895.1 Verrucomicrobiia bacterium
AAATCCACCCTGCTGAACGCGCTCGTTGGGACGAAAGTCTCGATCGTGACACCGCGCCCGCAAACCACCCGCGAGGCCATTCACGGCGTGGTGAACCGGCCGGAGGGGCAGATTGTGTTTGTGGACACGCCGGGATTCTTCAAGACGCACGCGAGCGCCCTGGTGGAAACGCTGCACAAACGCGCCAAGGAAGCGCTGGCTGACGTGGATGTGATCGTGCACGTGGCGGACCCGACCCGGCCGATTGGCGAGGAGGACGAAATTGTCCTCGCGGTTTTGGCGAAGCAATCCAAGCCCAAGATTCTCTGTTTGAACAAGACGGACGTGCCGTATCGGCGTTACCGCAGTCCGTGGTTCATGAAGCAGAACGATTACGCGGCGGTGGTGGAAGTTTCGGCCATTGACCGGCAAAACCTTGCGGCGTTGACCGACGCCATCATCCAGCAACTGCCTGTCGGGCCGGCGTTGTATCCGCCCGAGCAGGTCAGCAATGCCACGCGGGAGTTCACCTTTGCCGAAGTGATTCGCGAGCAGATCTATCTCCAGACCGGCGAAGAGGTGCCTTACCGGACCAGCGTCGAACTGGACGCCATCGAAGAAGCTGTCAGTGAAACCGGAAAGCCGGTTTTACGGGTGAAGGCAACCATCCTCACGCCCAGCGACCGTTACCAACGGATGTTGATTGGCGCCAAGGCCCGCATGGTGAAGTCCCTGCGGCTGGCCGCGCAGCAACAGTTGCGCAAGCTCACGGGCAAGAAGGTGTCACTCGACCTCGAAGTGCTGGTGGACAAAAAGATGTTGAAGTGAGGCGCTGAGCCGGTCGCGCCGGAAAACAAAAAGGCCAGCCCGACGCGGGCTGGCCTTTGTTTGTCGGAAAGGTCTTTCAGTGGCTGCAGCCACAGCCACCATGGCTGTGTTCGTGGCCGTGAGCATGATCATGGTCGTGGTCATGATCGCCACCACAGCAATCGCCGTCGCCGTGACCGCCGCAGCAGCCGCCTTGCTCAAAATCCTCCGCCTTGGGCAACCGGCCCAGTTCGATGGTCTTGGAAACGTAGTCCTGGATCGTGTCGCGCAGCCCGTGCAATTCCTCCTGGGCATCGATGAATCCGCGCGCCACGGGATTGGCGAGCAGGGCATCGCGGCTTTGCTCGAAATCCGTGATTTCCTCACCGCTCAAGGGCAGCGACTGGTGCTGCTTTTCGTGCAGCGCGCGGCCTTTGCGCATGACGGTTTCATACTGGTTGCGCGCGGCTTCGTCGCCCATGAAGGCGTCGATCCGCTGGCGCATCGTGCGCATGGTGGACTGGTTCAGAATGGTCTGGCAAAGGTCCTGGGTTTTTTGCAGGACGACCGGGTCTTGAGCGATGGCTGACATGTTCTTCTTTGGTTTTGGCGGCCCGGTGACGGGGCGAACGAATGCTCCGGCGCGGCCGCGGCGGGATAGTTCCACAGCTTGCCGGCGAATGCAAATGCGCGTTTTGCCGCGCTTGTCGGGCCGGGTTAAATACCTCATTTTCAAGCGGTGCATGCCGCTTCTTCCTCAGCCGCAACCGCCCGTGCCCAAGGAATGCCGGTTTTTCGCGTTGGTCTGAGGCTGATGCTGGCCGGGTGGCTGTTGGTCGGCGTTTGTCCAGGTCCGGTGCATGCCGCCGGGACCAACGCGTTCTTCCGGATTTGCGTGGTCGATTCCGCCACTGGACGGGGCGTGCCGTTGGTGGAGCTGCGAACCGTGAGCCAGGTGCGTTACTACACCGACAGCGCCGGCCTGGTGGCTTTCGCCGAGCCTGGCCTGATGGGGCGCGACGTTTGGTTTCACGTGTGGAGCCACGGCTATGAATTTCCCCGCGACGGCTTTGGCAATGCCGGTGTGCGTTTGCGGCCCGAGCCCGGCGGCCGGGCCGAAATCAAACTGAAGCGGATCAACATTGCCGAACGGCTGTATCGCATCACCGGCGAGGGCATCTACCGCGACACCGTATTGCTGGGCGAACCTGCGCCCATCGCTGAACCGGTCTTGAACGGCGACGTCGTGGGGCAGGATTCATCGGTCCCTGCATTGTATCACGGACACATCTACTGGTTCTGGGGGGACACCTCCCGGGCGGAGTATCCGCTGGGTAATTTTGCCACTGCGGGCGCCACCTCCGAACTGCCGGACCACGGCGGGCTTTCCCCATCGCAGGGCGTCAACCTTCACTATTTCACCGACGCCAACGGTTTCAGCCGCGGCATGGCGCCCGTTGCCGGCGGCGGTCCGGTTTGGATCGAGCAGCCGGTGGTCGTGACGAATGCCGGCCGCGAAGTGATGGTAACGCATTACCGTCGCATGAAAAATCTCGGCACCAAAGTCGAACAGGGATTGATGATTTTCGACGATGCCCGGGAGCAGTTTGTAAAGGTCCGGGAGGAGGACTTGCGGGAAAGCTGGCGGTTCATTGCCGGGCGACCGTTTGAGTGGCGGGACGCGGGCACAAACTATTTTGTTTTCGCCCGTCCGTTCGCCACGGTGCGGGTCAAGGCCGACCTGGCCAGCGTCACGAATCCGGCGAGCTATCAGGCATTCACATGCCTCGCTCCCGACAGCACGCCGGCGCAGCCGCGCATTGGGCGCGACGCGCAGGACCATGTCGTTTGGAACTGGCAGAACAGGCATCCACCATTGACCCAGAAGGCGGAGCGTGAACTCGTTCGGCGCGGGCGGCTGCGGCCCGACGAGGCGCGCTATCAGTTGATCGATGTCGATTCGGGCGACCCGGTCGAAATGCAGCACGCCTCAATTCATTGGAACGCCTTTCGCCAGTGCTGGATTCTGATTGGCGTGCAAATCGGCGGGCGCTCCCATTTGGGCGAAGTCTGGTATGCCGAAGCGACGAGCCCGCTCGGTCCCTGGCGCCAGGCGAAGCGCATCGTGACCCACGAGAAGTATTCGTTCTACAATCCGGCGCAGCTGCCGTTCTTTGATGAGGCCGGCGGCCGTTACGTTTACTTCGAGGGCACTTACAGCCACACCTTCTCCGGCAATGACCAGCCCACGCCGCGCTACGATTACAACCAGCTCATGTATCGCCTCGATCTGGCCGACCCGCGCCTGCGCTTTCCAACGGTTGAACAGGGAAACTCAAATTCCCGTTGAGTTCGCGCGGGTTTGGCGCACCATGCGCGGACCATTCAGGAACGAACACCATGGCGACACTGCAAATCCGACCGGCCGGCTCCTGCGAATACGACGAGCTTTCCCTCGGCGAAATCATGCTGCGCCTTGACCCCGGCGAGGGCCGCATCCGCACCGCGCGCGAATTCCGCGTCTGGGAAGGCGGCGGCGAATACAACGTGGCGCGTGGTCTGCGCCGGTGCTTCGGACTCCGGACGGCCGTGGCGACCGCGTTTGCGGACAACGACGTGGGCCGGCTGCTCGAGGACTTCATCCTGCAGGGCGGGGTGGCCACCGACTTCATCAAATGGCTGCCCTTCGATGGCGTCGGGCGCAGCGTGCGCAACGGCCTCAATTTCACGGAGCGCGGTTTCGGCGTGCGCGGGGCCTTGGGCGTGTCCGACCGCGGGCTCAGCGCGGCGTCACAACTCAAGCCGGGTGATTTCGACTGGGACCACATTTTCGGCACGCTCGGGGTGCGCTGGCTGCACACGGGCGGCATCTTCGCCGCCTTGAGCGACACCACGCCGCAACTCGTGATCGAGTGCGTCAAGAAGGCCAAGGAGCACGGCACCGTGGTCAGTTACGATTTGAACTACCGTCCGTCGCTCTGGAAATCCATTGGCGGCCAGGCGCGCGCGCAGGAGGTGAACAAGGAAATCGCGCGCTACGTGGACGTGATGATCGGCAACGAGGAGGACTTCACCGCCTGTCTTGGCTTTCACGTCGAAGGCGCCGATGAGAATTTGCTGCACATCGACGTGACGGCGTTTCAGCGCATGATTGAAACGGTCATCAAGGAATACCCGAACTTCAAGGCCACCGCCACCACGCTGCGCGCCGCCAAGACCGCGACCGTCAATGATTGGGGCGCGATTGCGTGGCATGACGGCAAATTTTACGAGAGCCGCCCTTATCCGGATCTGGAAATCCTCGACCGCGTCGGCGGTGGCGACAGTTTTGCGTCCGGCTTCATTTACGGGATGATGACCACCGGCCATGCGCAGGCGGCGGTTGACTACGGGGCCGCCCACGGCGCGCTGGCGATGACCACTCCCGGAGACACCAGCATGGCGAACCTCGCCGAGGTTGAGAAGTTGGTGAGGGGCGGCGGGGCGCGCGTGCAGCGTTGACGTTTTCGCGCCGGCATTGCGCCTTGGTTGGAGGAGACGACTTGCGCTGCGCTGGCAGTTGAGGCCGGCGCCACGAACAAATTTCAACTTCACGCGGCGGCGCGCTTTTCCATTTCCGGCGGCGCGTAAAGAAAGCAACCGCAATGCGGGCAGCTGTGAATTTGTTCTGTGGCCCAGTGGATGTGGAGCACTTGCGAAGGGGTCAGCTTAAGGTGGCAATTCCCGCAGGCCCCGGATTCGGTGAGGGCTGCGACGGGCGAGCGGCCGTGGTGAAGCAGATGTTCAAAGTGCCGCCGCAGGTCGGCGGGCAGCCGGTGCCGGACCTTTTTGATTTCCGCTTCCTGAATCCGCTGCAACCGGCGCGGCACGGCGGGTTGCCGGAGCAGGGCTTGCAGTTGAAGCATGTTTTGCAGCGCCTTGTGCATGCCTCACCCTGCCACAACGCCGGCCATCGTGCAGGCTGCGCCGGGCTATGTGCCTGCCCTGCACGCAAATCAGGCGCCAGGGTGGATTACACGTCGCAAATGAGCACGCCCTGCTTGAGCGACGCGAGGGCGTCGGGGCGCCTGGGCACGAACTCCTGGGCCACGTAGCCCTTGTAGCCGGTGTCCACGATGGCCTGCATGATGCGCGGGTAATGCAGTTCCTGGGTCTCGTCAATTTCGCCCCGGCCCGGCACGCCGCCGGTGTGGTAATGGTCGAAGTATTGGTGGTTCTCCCGGATGGTGTCGCACACGTCGCCATCCATGATCTGCATGTGGAAAATGTCGTAGAGCAGCTTGAACCGCTCCGAGCTGATGCGCTTGACCAGTTCCACGCCCCACGCCACATGGTCGCATTGGTAATCCTTGTGGCTGCGCTTGCTGTTCAGCAGTTCCATGCACAAGGTCACCTTCAGCTTTTCCGCGAGCGGCAGGATGCGCTTGAGGCCCGTTTCGCAGTTGTCCAATCCCTTGTCGTCGGCGAGTCCGTCGCGGTTCCCCGAGAAGCAGATCAGCCGTTCGAAACCCGCGTCGGCCGTTTCCTGGAGGCGCTTTTCATAGGCCTGCACCAGCTTGTCGTGATGTTCAATGCGGTTGAACGCCTTGCCGATGCCGCCCAAACCATCGATGACCGGGAAGCTGACCATGGAGCAGGTCAGCCCATGCTTTTTGACCGTGGCGAATTCATCCGGATTGAGCAGGTCGATCGCCACCAGCCCGATTTCCTTGCCCGCCACACACAGGTCGTCGAGCGAAATCTTGCCGTAGCACCAGCGGCACGCGCTGTGATTGATGCGGCCCTTGAGCTTGGTGGGCGCGGGTGATTCGGCCCGGGCCAGTTGGGGCAGGGCGGTGGTGGCGGCGGCCACGGCGGCGCTGCCGGCAATTTTGCGGATGGCGGAGCGGCGGGACATGGTGGATTGCATGGCCAATCCTTTAGCAGGACAGCCGGGGAATGCACGCAAATTGGGCGCGGATGATTCGCCGGCCGTTGCGAAACGGCGGTTGCGACGCCCGCGGTGATTTGCCAAGTTCGGTGGCCGGCCAAAACCTTCCGGACCAGCCGAACTGGGATGCAGACACCGCGAAAATGAAACTTCCAACTACTGTTCTTACGATGGCTATTGGCCTGTTGTGGGCGTGGTCCGCGGCGGCGCAGTCCAATGAAGCCTTGCTCAACAAGCTCGTTGAGAAGGGCATTTTGACCACGGACGAAGCGAAGCAGCTCAAGGCCGAATCAGAGCACCCCGCCGCGACGGCCTTCACCGCCAAGGCGGGCATGCCGCCGTGGGTCACGGCCTTCAAACTCGGTGGCGATTTTCGTGGCCGCTTTGATGACATTCTGCCCGACAATCAGGCGGGCGTTGACCGGTTGCGATGGCGCTACCGGATTCGCTTCGGATTCGTGGCGACGTTGCAGGACGACTTCGAGGTGGGCTTTCGGCTTGCTTCCGGCGACATGGACAGCGCCCTGGCCGCCGGGGCGAGTCCGTTGTCACCCAACCAGACCCTGCAGAACAACGGCTCCAAAAAGGGCGTCCTGATTGACCAGGTTTACGGGCGATGGATGCCCCTGCACACCGGGGCTTGGAAAGGTGACGTGGCGTTTGGGAAGCTGCCCGAGCCCTTTGTATTTTCCGAAATTGGCCTGGGCATCGATCCAGATTACTCGCCCGAGGGTGGTGCGCTGCAGTTGCAATACGAGCTGCGTCAGGGCCAAACCTTGCGCTGGATCAACGGCGGTTTCGTGCTCGATGAGATTTCACTGTCCAGCCACGATCCGTTCCTGCTTGGCAGCCAGTTGCGGTGGGAATCGCAATGGGCTTCGCAGTGGTCGTCGTCCCTGGGGCTGATGGTTTTTTCGTTTGCCAATGTGGACGAATTGAGCAACGGGGCGGTGCCCAACATGAACACGGGCAACTGGCGCGTGCTTCCCGCCGGCAGCGTCAGCGCGGCGGCGGCGGTTCCGCAGTTCAAGTTCAACCCCGTGCTGGCGGATGCCGCAATCACCTGGCGGGCCGCTCAAGTGCCGTGGTCTGCGGGGCCGTTTCCCGTCACGCTGGTGGGCACGTATTTGAACAATCCCGCGGCCCCCGCGAGCGCCGACAACTTCGGCTGGTCGGCGGGACTGGTCCTCGGCCGGACCGGCAAAAAGGGCACATGGGAGCTTTCCTATGAATACAAATGGCTTGGCGCAAATGCCATCTGGGAAGAGGTGGTGGACGACGATTTTGGCGGCTACTGGGCTTCCACGAGCGGATTGAACTTTGGCGTGAACGACGCACCCGGCTACTACACTGGCACCAACGTGCGCGGGCACATCGTGAGGCTGGCCTATTCCCCCTACGATTCTTTGACGCTCAGTGTGAAGTGGTATCTTACCGGCCTCATCAATGAACCGACGGTGAATGGCGGGACCGACCCCGCAAGCCTGGTTAACCGGGTCCAGGTTGACGCGCTCTGGCGGTTTTAGCTTCGTCCAGCGGAGCCGCGCCGGGCCGGAGGCCGCGTGCGGACGACGCGGAACAGCATTGTCCAAGCCAGACTCCGTGAAATCCGGCCAGTGACCGAACTTGATCGCTGCCAATCCGAGATTTTCAAGGCGGGATCCTTGTCACCGAATTGTCACAATGCCGCCGCATGGGTGTAACACGCCCGTCACAGTGTGTCCGTGCAACGCAATACTTGCATGAAACACACCATGACCAAATACACGAAACTCGCACTGACCGCCGCCGGCGTCGCCGCCTCCGTGGCCTGCGCCAACAAGGCAACGGCCCAGTCGGATGACGCGCTGCTCAACAAGCTCGTTCAAAAGGGCATCCTGACCGAGGCCGAAGCCAAGGACTTGAGCAAGGAGAACGACAGGGAGTTTTCCAAGAACCTGTCTGCCAATCTCGGCTTGCCCGCCTGGGTGAGCTCGTTCAAGTTGAACGGCGATTTCCGCGGCCGGCTCGATTACCTCGGCTCGGACAACTCGGCGTTTACGGATCGTTACCGGCTGCGCTACCGCGTGCGCGCGGGCATCACCGCCAAGCTGCAGGATGATTTTGAAGTGGGCCTGACGCTGGGCAGCGGGGATTCCGGCGGCAACGCGCTGTCGAACAACACGACGCTCGAAAACAACGGCACCAAGAAGCCCATCTGGATTGACAAGGCTTACGCGAAATGGACGCCCATTCACGACGGCGAGTGGACCCTCGGCACCACCATCGGCAAGATGGGCAACCCGTTCCAATTGTCGGCCATGGTGTTTGATCCGGATTACACGCCCGAGGGCGGGGCGCTGCAAGCCGGTTACAAGATCAACGACCAGCACTCGCTCCAGTTCAACACGGCCGGCTTCGTGGTGGATGAGCTGGGTGGTTCGTCGCACGATCCCTACCTGCTCGGCGCCCAGGCGTTGTGGAATGCCAGGTGGAGTTCCAAGGTGGACAGCTCTGTGGGCATTGCGGCCTTCGGCCTCGGCAACCGCGCGGGCAATGACGCCGCACTCGCCAACGGCAACACCGGCAACACGCAGAACAACTTCAATCCCTACGTCCTCAGCGGCAGCGCGACCTACAAGCTGGATCATTTCCCGCTTTTCCCGGGTGAATGCCCGATCAAGCTGGCGGGCGAATATATGGACAATCCGGCGGTTTCGAGCAACGGCGAGGGGTATTCGATCGGGGCCACGCTTGGCAAGGCCGGCAAACGCGGCACGTGGGATCTCTCCTACCGCTACCAACGCCTGGAGGCGGATGCCTGGTATGAGGGTTTTGTGGACGACGACAACGTCGCCTACAACGGGGGCATGATTCACGGCACCAACATCAAGGGCCACCTCGTCAAGCTGAACTACGCCCTCACTGATGCGCTGACCTTCACCTTCACCGGCTATTTCAACGATCTCATCAACGCCGGTCCGGCGAACAACGGCGGCACTCACATCATGGCTGATTTGATGTGGAAGTTCTAAAGTTTCTCAACTGTAACCTGAATCCCAAATCATTTGTGGTCTAATCCCACGGACATGAAGAACCTCATGAATACCTCGAAACTGTTTGCATTGGCCGCCGGCGCCCTCGTGGCGTTTGCGGGGCTCACCCAGGCGGCGGAACCGCTGCTCATCAACGGCGCGGGCTCCACCTTCGACCTCCCGGCATTCTCCAAGTGGTTCGACGCCTACGCCAAGCTCGATCCCAACACGCGCTTCAACTACCAGTCCATCGGCTCCGGCGGCGGGCAGCGCCAGTTGCTCAACGAAACGGTGGACTTTGGCGCCTCCGATGCCCCCATGACGGACGAGGCGATGGCCAAGGGGCCGGGCAAAATCCTGCACCTGCCGGTTGTGGCCGGCGGCGTGGCGATCATCTACAACCTGCCCGGGAATCCGAAGCTCAAGCTCGACGGCGCAACGCTCGCGGACATTTTCCTCGGCAAGGTGGCCAAGTGGAACGACGCGCGGATCGCGGCGTTGAACCCGGGCGTGAAGCTGCCCGACATGGAAATCATCGTCGTGCATCGCTCGGACGGCAGCGGCACGACCTTCATCTTCACCGACTACCTCAGCAGCGTCAGTCCGGCGTGGAAATCGCAGGTTGGCAAGGATGTTTCCGTCAAGTGGCCCACCGGGCTGGGCGGCAAAGGCAGCGAAGGCGTGGCGGGCCAGGTCAAGCAACTGCCCGGCGCCATTGGCTACGCGGAACTCGCCTACGCCAACCAGAACAAGATGCCGTATGCCGATGTGAAGAATGCGGCGGGCAGTTTTGTCTCGCCCTCGCCGGAATCCGTCAGCGCCGCGCTCGCCACGGCCACGATTCCCGACGACTTCCGCTTCTCGATGGTCAATCCGCCGGGCGAAAAGGCCTACCCCATCGCCGGCGCCAGCTGGATTCTGGTGTATCAGCATCAGAAGAAGGCCGATCATGGCGAGAAGCTTGCCGGGTTTCTGAAATGGGCCGTGACCGAAGGGCAGAAGCTGTCGGCCCAGCTGGACTACGCGCCGTTGCCGGAAAATGTCCAGCAACGCGTGCTCAAGCTGGTTGGCACAATTAAATACTGACACTTTGTTGGGGCGCCCGTTAACCTCGGGCTGGCGCGGGACGAAGAGCGAACAGTTCCTCCTCGCTCTTCGTCCCCATCATTTTTACGGAAACCGGCGGCCATGCCAGACGTTGCAACAACCGTTCCGAAGTCCGCGCCGGGTGAGCATCACCTGACGCAACACAAGTTCGGCGATCATGCCTTCAAATGGCTGACGCTGTTCATGGCATTGAGCGTGTTCGCCCTGATTGGGCTGATCGGCTACGAACTGGCGCACGGCTCGACGCTCGCCCTGAAGAAATTCGGCTGGCGCTTCCTCGTGAGCAGCGACTGGGATCCCGTCAGCGAACAGTTTGGCGCGCTGCCGTTCATCTTCGGCACGCTGGTGTCGTCGCTCATCGCGCTGGTCATCGCGGTGCCGCTCAGCGTGGCCAGCGCCGTGTTTCTCACCGAAATGGCGCCCCGCTGGTTGCGGCAGCCGCTGACCATCTTCATCGAGCTGTTGTCCGCCGTGCCGAGCGTCATTCTCGGCCTGTGGGGCATCTTCGTCATGGTGCCGTGGCTGCGGGTGCATCTCTTTCCCTGGCTGAAGAGCACGCTCGGTTTTTTGCCGCTGTTTCAAGGGCCGATCTACGGCGTCAGCATGCTGGCGGGCGGCATCATTCTCGCCATCATGATCATTCCCATCATCACGTCCGTCTCGCGCGAGATCATCCGTTCCGTGCCCGGCCTGCAACGCGAGGCGGCCTACGCGCTTGGCGCGACGCGTTGGGAGGTGACGCGCATCGCCGTCCTGAGCTACGCGAAGAAGGGCCTGTTTGGTGCGACGATTCTCGGACTCGGCCGCGCGTTGGGCGAGACGATGGCCGTGACGATGGTCATCGGCAACCGCCCGGAAATCGCCAAGTCCCTGTTCGCACCGGGCTACACGCTGGCCAGCGTGGTGGCGAACGAATTCACCGAGGCCACCACGGACCTCTACCTGCACGCGCTGTTTGAACTCGGGCTCGTGCTGCTGGGCGTGACCATTCTCGTCAACGCGCTGGCGCAGCTCCTTTTGAAAACCTTGGGCGGTCCGGGGGTGAAGGGACAACGCTAGTCATGAACGCGCCGAACCATCGCTGGCGGAAGTTCAAGAACGTCCTCATGCAGATCGTCACGCTGGCCTGTGCGCTGCTGGTGATTGCGCCGCTTTGCCTGCTGTTCTATCACCTGGTCAAATCGGGTTTCAGCGCGCTGAACTGGGCCTTCTTCACGCAACTGCCCAAGCCGGTCGGTGAACCGGGGGGCGGCATGGCCAACGCGATTGTCGGCACGTTCATCCTGCTCGGGCTGGCTGCGACGATCGGGGTTCCGGTCGGCGTGCTGGGCGGCGTTTATCTTTCCGAATATGGCTCGAACCGCTTGAACCGCTGGATCCGCTTTGGCGCCGATGTGTTGAACGGCGTGCCCTCAATCACGTGGGGCATGGTGGTCTATGCGCTGATGGTCGTGCCGATGAAGGGATTCTCCGCCTGGGCCGGCGGCATCGTGCTGGGCATGATGATGGTTCCGCTCATCATGCGCACCACGGAGGAGGTGCTGCAGCTGGTGCCCAACGGCTATCGGGAGGCGTCCCTCGCGCTGGGCATCGCCCAATGGCGCACCATCGTCCAGATCGTCGTCCGCACCGCGCTCAAGGGCATTGTTACCGGGGTCCTGCTCGCGCTGGCCCGCGTGGCCGGTGAAACCGCGCCGCTGCTCTTCACGGCGTTTGGCAACCGCTACTGGAACCACAACCTTTCCGATCCCATCGCCGCGGTGCCGTTGCAGATTTTCAACTACGCCATTTCGCCCTACGAAGACTGGCACCGGCAGGCGTGGGCGGGCGCCCTCGTGCTGCTGCTGCTCATCACTTTCATCAACGTGAGCGTTCGCGTCTTGACCCGCGACCGTCTTGCGCAAAAAAATCACTAAGCATGCCGACTCCCTTCGTTGCCGAACCGCCCCAGCCGAATCCGCCCGCGCCGGCGAACGCGCCCGTTCCGCCGCGCGCCGAGCCGGCCGCGCCCGCCGGCATCCAGGCCGGAACCGCGTCGCCTGAACTGGCGCTCACGGTCAAGAACCTGAGCATTTTCTTCGGCGCCAACCAGGTGTTGAAAAACATTTCCATCAACATCCAGGCGCGTGCCGTGACGGCCATCATCGGCCCCAGCGGCTGCGGCAAATCCACCTTCCTGCGCTCGCTCAACCGCATGCACGAACTCGTTCCCGAGGCGCGCATGGAGGGCGAAATCCGCCTGTTCGGCCACGACATTTACAGCCACCAAGTTGATCCGGTGGTGGTTCGCCGCCGCGTCGGCATGGTGTTCCAGAAGTCCAACCCGTTCCCGACCATGTCCATCGCGGACAACGTCACGGTCGGGCTCCGGCTCAACGGCGTTCGCAACCGCAAGCTGCTCGTCGAACGCACGGAACAGGCGCTGCGCATGGGCGCCCTGTGGGACGAGGTCAAGGACCGCCTGAATGCGCCCGCCATCAGCCTTTCGGGCGGTCAGCAGCAACGCCTGTGCATTGCCCGCGCACTGGCGGTGCAGCCGGAAGTATTGTTGATGGACGAGCCCGCGTCGGCGCTCGACCCGATTGCCACTTCCCGCATCGAGGAACTGATCCTCGAATTGAAACAAAACCTCACCGTCGTCATCGTCACCCACAACATGCAGCAGGCGGCGCGCATGTCGGACTTTACGGCGTTCTTCTATCTCGGCTCGCTGGTGGAATTCAACACGACCGAAAAGATTTTCACCGCGCCGGCCAACAAGCAGACCGAGGATTACGTCACCGGCCGCTTCGGTTGATTTCATTTTGTCCATGCAAACGCATCACGAGAAGGAACTGTCCGACCTCAAGGACCGGCTGCTCATCATGGCCAGCCACGCGGAAATGGCCGTCACGCAGGCTGTCGAGGCCGTGGTCAACCGCGACGAGGCGCTCGCCCGCAAGGTCCGCGCCGACGACGAGACGCTGGACCGTTTCGAGGTGGAACTCGACGACATGGCCGTGCACCTCCTGGCCAAGGCGCCGCTGGCCACCGAACTCCGGCTCGTGCTCATGGTGATGAAAATGTCCCAGAACCTGGAGCGCATCGGCGACGAGGCCTCGAAGATTGCCAACCGTGCCCGCGACCTCGCCCAGGAACCGCCGCTCAAGGTGAACGTGGACATTCCGCGCCTCGCCCGGCTCGTCCTCGACATGTTGAAGGGCGCCCTCGACGCCTTTGTCCGCCGCGATGCCGAGGCCGCGCGCGCCTTGATCCCGCGCGACAAGGAGGTCGATGCCCTCAACAAGCAGTTCCAGAACGACTTGATCGCCCTCATGGCCGAGAATCCGGAGAACATCCGGCGTGCGCTCTGGCTGACTGTTGTCTCCAAGAGCCTCGAACGCATTGCCGACCACGCCAAGAACGTGGCGGAAGACGTCGTATATCTCTGCGAGGCGCTCGACATCCGGCACAGTGGCAAGTCGGCGCCGACGGCCGCCTAGCGCCCGCAGAACACCCGGCCTTGCCGTTGCGACCCGCGCCTCCGTGCGGCCAGCCGCTTGACGGAAACTGGCCCCGGCGGGGGGGAATCCCAATTGCTTCAACCGCGGCCCTTGACGTGCCCTCCCTCCATGCTTAAATACATTTCGATGTTTGGCGAAATGTAGAAATGAAAGAATTCCTGAACCTGACCCGTGCGCTGGCGGACGAAAACCGTCTTCGCCTGCTGCTGGCGCTGCGCGGCGGCGAGTTGTGCGCCTGCCAGCTCACCGAACTGCTGGGGCTTGCGCCGTCCACCGTCTCCAAACATTTGTTCCTGCTCAAGCACGCCGGCCTTGTGGAATCGCGCAAGCAGGGGCGCTGGATTTACTTCCAGCTCACCGGCAAAGGCGCGCCGGTGGCGGTGCGCGAGGCGATGGACTGGGTCAACAAATCCCTCGGACGGTCATCCGCCGCGCTCACCGATGCCGGGCGGTTGAGGCAAATTTTGAAAGAGGATCCGAGCGAACTTTGCAAACGATTATGCCAAAACTGAAGGTTCTCTTTCTCTGCACCGGCAACTCCTGCCGCAGTCAGATGGCCGAAGGCTGGGCGCGGCATCTGAAGGGTGACGTGATCGAGGCGTATTCCGCCGGCATCGAGAAGCACGGCATGAATCCGCACGCGCTCAAGGTCATGGCCGAGGCGGGCGTGGACATCTCGAAGCAGTTTTCCAAGGCGCCGTCGGATCTCGGGCCGGTGGAGTTTGATTATATCGTCACCGTGTGCGGCCACGCGGATGAGAATTGCCCCGTGTTCCCCGCGAAGTCGAAGGTGGTGCACGTCGGCTTCGAGGATCCCCCCAAGCTCACGAAGCATCTCCCGGATGGCGAGGAGAAGCTGGCGGTGTATCGAAGGGTGCGGGACGAAATCCGGCGGTTTGTGGAGACGTTGCCCGGGGTGTTGCAAAACCGGTAGCGAGACGGGCGCCCGGCGATGGATGAACAACAATCGAAGAGCAAAGTTATGATCGAAACTCAATCTGAAGAAATTAGAAAGCTGGTGCGCGAGGGCTACGCGAAGATTGCGGAGGAAACCGCGAACGGTGGTTGCGGATCAGGCGTTTCATGCTGCGGTTCGGCACCGCAGGACGCGAACAAACTGGCCAGCAAACTCGGTTACACAGTGGCTGAGCTGCAGGCGTTGCCCGAGGGCGCGAACATGGGCCTCTCGTGCGGCAATCCCGCCGCGCTCGCGGCGCTGAAGCCGGGCGAAACCGTCCTCGACCTCGGCAGCGGCGGTGGCTTCGACGTGTTCATCGCCGGGCGCAAGGTTGGCGCAACCGGTCGCGCCATCGGCGTGGACATGACGCCTGCGATGTTGTCCAAGGCACGCACGAATGCGGCGCAATACCGCGCGACGACGGGTTTGGACAACGTCGAGTTCCGGCTCGGCGAAATCGAGCATCTGCCCGTGGCGGACAATGCGGTGGACGCCATTATCTCGAACTGCGTGATTAATCTTTCGCCCGACAAGCCGCAGGTCTGGCGCGAAATGGCGCGCGTGCTCAAGCCGGGCGGACGCGTGGCGGTGTCGGACATGGCGCTGCTCAAGCCGTTGCCGTCGGAGGTGCTGAAGCTCGTCGAGGCGCTCGTCGGTTGCGTGGCCGGGGCGGTGCTGGTCACGGACACGGAGCGATTCGCACGTGAGGCCGGACTGGAGAACGTCGCCGTGCGCGTGAAATCCGAATACGTGGTGGCGATGGAGCATTTTGAAGATCCGCTTTATCAGAAGATCACGGCGGCGCTGCCGGCGGGCGCGAAGCCGGAGGACTACGTCGCAAGCGTGGAAATCACCGCGTGCAAACCCGGCGGTCAGGATTGCTGCGGCACCGAGTGCTGCGACGGAACACGGAACACGTAGCACGGGCGTGACAGGATCAAGATTTCAATCAGGACCAAGATGAAGGGCGAAAACGACACCCCGCACTCTGCGCCGTCCAAGCGTCTCGCCTTCTTCGAGCGTTACCTCACCGGCTGGGTGTTCGCCTGCATGGTAGTGGGCGTGGCGCTGGGCAAACTCGCGCCAGGACTCACGACGAGCCTGAGCAAGCTGGAGTTCGGCGAAGGCTCGCAGGTCAACGTCGCCATCGCGGTGCTCATCTGGTTGATGATTTACCCAATGATGCTCAAGGTGGACTTCGGTGCGATTGGCGGCGTGGCGCGGCGGCCCAAGGGACTTGGCGTGACGCTGTTTGTGAACTGGCTGGTGAAGCCGTTCAGCATGGCATTGCTCGGCTGGCTGTTCATGCAACACGTCTTTGCCACGTGGATCACGCCCGAGGCGGCGCGCGAATACACCGCCGGCCTTATCATCCTCGCCGCGGCACCCTGCACGGCGATGGTGTTCGTCTGGAGCTATCTCACCGACGGCGACCCGGCCTACACGCTCGTGCAGGTCGCCGTGAACGACCTCATCATGCTCTTCGCCTTCGCGCCCATCGTAATGTTTCTCTGCGGCGTGGCGAACGTCGTCGTGCCGTCGAACGTGCTCATCACGTCCGTCGTGGTGTTCATCGTGATTCCTCTGGCGGCGGGCTGGCTGACGCGGACGGCGCTGCTGAAGTCGCATGGCAGGGAGTGGTTCGAGCAGAAGTTCCTGCCAAAGTTTCACCCGGTGACGATTGGCGCGCTGCTGCTGACGCTGGTGCTGATCTTTGCGTTCCAGGCGGAGAATCTGACCTCGCGCTGGTTCGCCGTGTTGCTGCTGGCCGTGCCGATCACGTTGCAGGTCTATTTCAATTCGTCGCTCGCCTACCTGCTGATGCGCTGGCTCAAGGTGCCGCACAACGTCGCCTCGCCCGGCGCGCTCATCGGCGCGAGCAACTTCTTCGAACTGGCGGTGGCGGTGGCCATCACGTTGTTCGGCCCCGGCTCCGGCGCCGCGCTGGCCACGGTGGTCGGCGTGCTCGTCGAAGTGCCCGTGATGCTCTCCGTCTGCAAGATTTGCAACCAATCCCGTGGTTGGTATCAGCGGCAGGAGCAAGCGTAGCCGCGTGGAAACCCGGCGTCGCCCGGCAGTGTTGCGAACGGCATTTCACTCCCCGCTTTCAATGTCGGGAGAACCATCGCACAGTGCGGCCCAACATGAATGACATTGAATCAAGGGTGCTCCGCCTCATCGCGGAGCGGAATTACGTCCCGCTGAACGTCCCGGAACTTTTGCGGGCACTGCGCCTGCCGCCCAGTCGCCAGCAGGAGTTGCAGCGCGGGCTGCGTGGCCTGGAGCAAGCCGGCCACGTCGCCCGCATCAAGGGCAACCGCTACATCCAGCCGCGCGAGGCGGATCTGATTCCCGGACGGATTCGCATGAACCGCCAGGGCAAGGGTTTTCTCGATCCGGACGATCCGGGTCTGAAGGAGATTGCCATTCCGGAAAGTGCCACGGGAACGGCCCTGCATGAAGACCGTGTGCTGGTGCGGCGGGATGTTCGCGCCAAGGGCCTGCGTGCGGATGCCGCGGAGCAGGCCACGGGCGCGGTGGTGCGCATTCTCGAACGCCGCCGCACGCAGATCGTCGGCACCCTGCAACGCGGGCGGCAGTTTCTCTACGTCATTCCCGATGACCCGCGCATTCCGCACGACGTTTATGTGCCCGAGCCGCGCGACCAGGGCCGCCCCGCGCGCGTGGGCGACAAGGTCGTGGTCGAGCTGAAGGACTGGGAATCGCGCCACACGAATCCCGAGGGTGAGATCATCGAGGTTCTCGGCGCGCCGGATGCCGAGGGGGTGGACATGCTTTCGGTGCTGCGCCAATACGAATTGCCGCTGCATTTCCCCAAGGCCGTCCTGCACGAGGCGCACGCCATCGGCAACGCCGTGCTGCCGCGCGATCTGCATGGCCGCGTGGATTGCCGCCGGCACCGCGTCATCACGATTGATCCCGATGACGCGAAGGACTTCGACGACGCCATCTGTCTGGAGCGCGCGGAGAACGGTCACTGGCGGCTGTGGGTGCACATTGCCGACGTGTCGCATTACGTAAAGCCGGGCACGGCGCTTGACACGGAGGCCCGCAAACGAGGCAACTCAACCTACCTCGTGGACCGCGTCATCCCGATGCTGCCGGAGGCGTTGAGCAACGAACTCTGCTCGCTCAAGCCGAACGTGGATCGCCTGACCAAGTGTGTCGAGTTTCTGATCGCATCCGACGGGCGCGTGCTGAACACGAAGTTCCATGCCGCCGTGATTCATTCGCAACGGCGGTTCACCTATCAGGAGGCGCTGGCCATTCTGCAACGCAAGCCCGCGTCTGATCCCATCGAGCAGATGCTGCATCAGACGCATGAACTGGCGCAGCGCATCCGAAAGCTGCGCTTCCGGAACGGCTCGCTGGATCTGGACTTTCCGGAAACGAAAATCCGGCTCGACGAACGCGGCCGCATCCGGCGCATCGAGAAGACGGTGAACGACGTGTCGCATCAGCTGATCGAGGAGTGCATGTTGCTCGCGAATGAAGCGGTGGCGGCGCGGTTGATGCAGTTGGGCCGGCCCGCCGTGTATCGCATTCACGAAGCGCCCGACGAACGGCGGCTGCAGGAGTATCGCGAGGAGGTGTTGAGCCACAACGTGCCGTGCGGCAACCTCCGCCAGCCCGCCGAGGTGCAGAGGCTGTTGCAACGGCTCGGCACGCTGCCCATCGGCCAGGCGCTCAAGATCGGCTTCCTCAAGTCGCTCATGCGGGCGCGTTACGCCGTCGAGCCGCTCGGCCACTACGGGCTGGCGAAGAAGAAATACACGCACTTCACCTCGCCGATCCGCCGCTACGCGGACCTCGTGGTGCATCGCGCGTTGTTCGATCAGAAGGCCGCCGCGCCGGCTGCGCTCAAGCAGACCGCCGAGCACATCTCGGTCACCGAACGCAACTCGGCCGACGCCGAACGCGACAGCAAGGATGTGAAGCTCTTTGCGTTCCTGAATGCACAATTGAAGTCGGGCCGGCCGGAGCAATATCCCGCGCTGGTGACGGACGTGCGCAACTTTGGTTTCTTTGTCGATGTGCCCGGCCTGGCGATGAGCGGCGTGGTGCCCCTGTCCACAGTCGAGGATGATTTTTTTGTATTCGACCAGCGCCGGAATCAGCTTGTCGGCCGCCGCACGCGCCGGGTGATCCGGCTTGGCGACAAGGTGACCGTGCAGGTGGCGAAGGTGGACCGCTTCAAGAAGCAGGTGGACTTCCGGCTGGCGCCGACGGCGCGGACACCCATCCGCGCCAGCCAAACACTCCGCCGCGCGCCGCACCGGCCGGGCGCCAAACCGGTGGCGTCGAGGCCGGCCTTTACGCCCCGGCCCGCCGGGAAGCGGACGTCGTCAGGGCGGCCGCGCCGATTGCGGTAGGCGCAGCAGCCAAACCATTGGTTGCGTCCTCGTCCTGCCGGCGGTGGGTGGCCGGCCCGCTGCGCGCCGTAACGAAACCGTCACCTCGTTTTTGCTGACGCGCCTGCGCGTTGTAACGCAGGCGTTGCACCCTCGCCATTGTGAGTCAGGAGTGGCCATTGATGCTTGCCGAGGAGGTGCTTGCCCCGGGCGAAGAACGCGAGTTTGTCGCGGGGGGATGGCGATTCATTTTGGTTGAGGAGGGCGTGTTGTATTGGCTGGGGCGTCCGCGGGCGCGGGAGGTTGTCAGGCACGAATTGTTGGTCGCAGCGCCGGGCACGGCGGGCAGCGTGCGTGCCAGCCAGATCAACGGCGCCCGCGTGCGGCGGTTCAGCGCCAATTTGGGGGCGTTGCTGGGCGTTTTCAGTCTGGCGGAGCGCGACGCGTTGCGCCGGCTGGAAGCGCCCGATGCGTTTGGGGTCGAAGTGCTCCCCGCCACGCACGCGGCCGCCCACCGACTCGCCCAACTGGGCGTTTCCGAAACGCTGCCCCAGCGGGCCTTGGGGCGGGGCGAACTGCTGCACGTCGCACTGCTGGCGCTGGCGGATGACATCAGGCGGGCCGACGAATCCCGGCCGGGCATTTCCACGGCGGAGCGGCGTTTGCGGGAGCTGATGCTGAACGCGCCGGATGCCGATCTGTTGGCGCGCTCGCCCGAGGACATCGCGGCGATGTGCGGCTGCAGCGTGCGCCATCTGCGCCGGCTCTTGCGAACGGCGTTCCAATTCAACCTGCGTCTGGCGCGGGAAGAAGTGCGGCTGCACAAGGCGCGCGAGCTGGTCGAGCAAACCGGCATTCGCATCGCCGACGTGGCGCGCAGCGTTGGTTACCGGCATGTGGGACAATTCAACGCCTCCTTCAAGCGCATGTTTGGCCACACGCCTTCGGAATGCCGGTTACGGCGGGCCGCGTCGCTGACGGCAGCGGTTCCTGATTCGGCGGGCCGGCTGGGCAAGCTGTCGTCGCCGGAGGAGCAGGAACCGTAACGCAGCCGGGCACTATTCACCCTCGGTGGCGAGGCCCACTTTGGTGATATCGAGCTGCTGCAACACGTCCAGCACGCTGATCATGCTCTGATAATCCACGTCATCCGAACCTTTCACCACGACCCGCACATCCGGATCGCCGGCCTTGAGTTGCTGCAGATCACTCTTCAATGCCGGAATCGTCACGGGCTGGTCGTTCAGAAACGTCTGGCCCGCGGCGTCCACGCTGATGCGGTTGATTTTTGGTTTCGGCTGCCGGGTGGGCGGCGGCGGTTTGCCGGAGGGCAGGGTCATCTCCAGGTTGTTCATCATCTGCGGCGTGGTGATGATGAAAATGACCAGCAGCACGAACACCAGGTCGAGCAGCGGCGTGATGTTCAGCTCGTTGAGCGTGCCGTGATGAGACTGGGAGGTTTTTTTCACGCGGTCAGTCGATCGGGGCTGTGGCGAGTTCCTGCACGTCGAAGCGCACGACGAAGTGGGGCGGGAAATTCGTCGGCGGCGGGCGCTCCATTTTGGTTATTGCGGCGACAGCCTCGCGCACGGACGCATCCCAGCGCGGGTTGCCCGAGCCCTTGAGCCACTCGGGATGGCTGATCCGGCCGTCGGGCCCGATGGAAACGCGCACCTCGGCCACGAAGCGGGCGTCGTCGATGTTTTCAGGCTTGTCCCAGCGGCTGGTGAAGGCGTATTGCAGCAGGCCGCGATAGATTTCAACAGGATTGGAACTCGTCTCCACGGTTTTGCCCCCGGCGAACTCAAACGCCGGCAGGTCCGCAGCGGGCGGTGCGACGGCCGGCGGCGCCACGGGGGCGGGCGGCGCCGTGACCTTCGGCGCCTCCACCAGTTTGGGGGCTTCCACCTTCGGGGTTGGTTTGGGCGTTTCGACTTTCGGCGGCTCCGTCTTGGGCTTGTCGGGCTCCTTGGGTTTCTCGGGCGGTTTTTCCTTCACCATTTCCACCGCGATTTTCTTCATCTGTTTGCCCAGCAGGCCGCCGCGCGCCGCGAGGTAAAGGCCCAAGGCCACGATGAGCCCGTGAAAGGTCAACGAGATGAGCAGGTTGACCTTGGACGAATTGCGGGCGGTGCGTTTCCGGGTTTGCGGAACCATGTTACTTGATCGGGTCGGTGGCGAGGTCAACCTTGGGCACGTTCGCCTGCTGGCAAACGTCGAGCACGGCGCGGATCTGGCGATACTTGGTGTGACTGTCGCCGCGCACGATGACGTTCAGGTCCGGATCATCCATCCGCAGGGCCACCAGCGTGTTCAACATTTCCCGGGCATCGGCCACGCGCTGCTTGTTGAGAAACAGCGCGCCATCCGCCCGGACCGTGATGTAGTTCGCCTTGTGCGGCGGGTCCTTCAACCGTTTGGCGGCGCTGGGCAGCTTCAAATCCAGATCATTCACGGGCGGCGCCGTCGTGATGATGAAGATGACCAGCAGCACGAAGGCGAGGTCGAGCAACGGAGTGATGTTCAACTCCGTCACCGAATGATGCGCCGAATGGGAGCACTTTTTCATGCTCCCACGAGCGCGGCTTCACGTTTTTCCAGCGTGTGAATGAGCTGGCGGGCGAACGCCTCGTTGGCGCTGCGCAATTCCTCGGCGAGCGGGCGGTGGTCCACATAGACGTGCTCGACCTGGTTCGCGTAACGGCTGGCGAAGCCGTCAAGTTCCTGCGTGATGTGCCGGATGGTGGTGACCATGAAGTTGTAGGCGAACATGGCAGGAATCGCGACGAGCAGGCCCGTGACCGTGGCCACCAGTGCCGCGGCAACGCCGGGTGCCATGGCCGTCAAGCTGGCCGAATGGCTCTCCGCGATGCCGGCAAAGGTGGACATGACGCCCCACACCGTGCCGAGCAGGCCGATGAATGGCCCGCCCGCCACGGCGGTGGACAGCACGATCATGCCTTTTTCCAGGGCCATCGCCTGTTCCCCGGCGGCTTCCTCCATGACGACCTTTACGGCTTCGAACGAGCCCTGGTTGATTTTGACCCGGTTGGCCCGGGCCAGATGCTCCGTGGCGCCGTGCTGGCTGGCGTGGGCGGAGTGCACGGCGGGCCGCGTTTCGACGGGGTTGTTCTTCAAGTGATAGCCCAGCTCATCCGCGCCGCGGATGTAAAGCTGGTAGGCGGGCGCGCCTTCAAACGCTTCGCCCTTGCGTTGCACGTCCAGCGGGTCATGCGTCGCATTGTAAGCGGCCATGAATTTTTTGGTCGCTTTCCGGGCAATGTGAATTTGCCGGTATTTGGTCAGGATGACCGTCCAGCTGAACAGCGACAGGGCGAACAGCACACCAACGGTGATCAGGCCTTCGGTCGTGGCGTTCTTGATGGCATAGACCGCCGCGTTCGAGGCGAACAAGGGGTGGAAGAATTCAGGGTTCATAAGCGGTGCAACATTCCGGTCCGGCGGGACCGGGGTTAAAACTTCAGTGTCAGGTCAACTTGAAAGAGATTGAAGTTGTCGATGGGGTTGATCTGCGGCAGGTCCTGGTTGCTGCCGCCGGTGCCGAGACGCTTGTTGATGCGTTGGGCGTGGGCGTAGCGGAACGAGCCGATGAAATGGCGGCTCAGCCCGTAGGAGACCTGCACGTTGATGCCTTCCAGGTTCTCGCGGCCCTCGAACGTGTCCGAATCGATGAGGTTCGGGTCGAGCGAATACTGTTCGGTGTGCTGCCAGAAGGTCTTGAACTCCCACGGATGCCGCGCGGCCCAGCCCGTGTCGCTGCCGAGCGCAAACCCGATCTGGTAGGCCATGTTTTCGTCCGTTTGCGGCGCGAACGGCTGCACGTTGGGGGTGGTGGGTTGATTGGCGAGCCAGTTCGCGTAGCCGGCGGCGGCGGCCTTGGCGCGGTCGGAGCCTTGGAGATTGTAGGCCACGTCGCCAAACACGCGTGCGTCCAGCTGGCGCAGCTTGAAATTCAGTTCAAACGGCACCTCGACCACGAGCAGGTCGTTCAGACCCACTTGATTGAGCGGAAAGCCCGTGCTGCCGTAACCGGGCAGCGAACTGGATGTGCCGTAGCCGCTGGAGCCGTTGACGGTTCCCGAACCGGGCCCGAGATACGCACCCTCGCCAACATACGGATCGCCAAAATACGGCGACAATGCTCCGGGGCCCGTGGTGGAACTGCGCTGCCGGCCGAGGTAGTGATAAATCGTGGCGGCAACTTTGGCCGTGGTGTTGGTGGTGAGGTGGTATTTGAAACCGGCCTGCCACGCGAGTTGGAAGACGTTTTCGGTGTTTTGTCCGGCCAGTCCGTTGAAACCAAGCCCGCCGTCGGCCGAAGCCGGATTCACGTCCTGGTAGATGAACTGGCCGAATGTGGCGAAGAAATCCGCTTCGCCCACCACGTAATGGAAACGTTCCGCCGCGCCCTCGACGTTGAGGTCGGAATCCCACACGAGCGGCGTCGTGAAGAGAGGGTTCGGCATCTTGCCGACGGTGAGATCCATCCAATCCCAACGGGCGGGATGCCAGCCGACATACGCCTGGCCGATTGCGATGCCGGCCGATGACTTGCCGAAGGGCCCCTGGTAGGGCGAACCACTGGATGACGTGCCTAAGCTCACCCAGGACGAGCGCGGGTTGGCGGAGGTGTCCAGCCGGACGCCGTAATAAAAGTCGTCAAAAAAATCGCCGTGCAAGCCCACGCGCACGGCATAGCGGAAGCGCTGCAAATCCACGCTGCCGCCCGGCGCCTCGACCGAGCGGTCTTCGTAGCGCAACCGCACGTCGCCGAACAATTCGAGCTTCTGGACGGTGTCGCTAATTTTCCAACGCGACGGGGGAATATGCGGCATCTCGGTCCGGTTCGTGCGCAGCGCTTCAATCTCGGAGCGTGCCTTGGCCGCTTCGCCTTCCGTGATGAAACCCTTTTGCAAAAACAAATTGATGATCGGGTCGGAAGTGTCTTCGCCCCGGCCCGCCAAGCGCCCGGCGGCGAGCAGGGCGGTGGTCAGAACTACCGTCCAACGGACGGATAGAAACCTGGTCTGGCTGCGGAGCGGGTTGGAGCTCCGTGTCGCGGCGACATTAATTCGCATCGCCTGATGCTAAGGAAGGCGAAGCGACGGTTTGGTGGCGCAAGCGTTACGATCTCGTAACGAACCCCGGGCGGCGGAAAATTTTTCGCGACGGCATGGCAAACGCGCCGCGGCGTCACCAACGTTGCACCCGATAGAACCGCTGGCTTCCGGGCGGGGCCGGATCCGTCAATGTCAGGAGACCACCGGAGCCGGCGTGGAGCGGCAGCGCGTGCCAGGTCACGTCCGTCAGTGAGTCCTGATATTCGAGTTGATACACGCGACCGTTTTGGGTCGGCAGCGAGACGTTGAATCCCGCGGCCGTGAAGCCGTCAACGGTCACCGGCACTTGGGTGACCGGGGGTGCTGAGCCTTGCAGCGCCAGACTGTGCAATCGCCCGGCGGCAATGCGCACGACGTTGCTCAAGCCGGGCGGCACGGTGCTCTGGCCGAAATCAACATTCGTGTTCGCACCGCTGCCCGCGCCCCACGCCGCCACCGTTCCGTCGCGTCGCAAGGCGAGACTGTGCCAGCCGCCGGCGGCGATTTGCACCACGTTGCTCAAGCCCGGTGGCACGTCGGCTTCGCCGTAGGTGTCCAGTCCCCAGGCCGCGACGGTGCCATCTGATTTCAACGCCAGATTATGGGCGACGCCTGCCGCGATGGCGACCACGTTGCTCAAGCCCGGCGGGAGATTGGTCTGCCCGCTGTCGCCGCGGCCCCAGGCGCGGAGCGTTCCGTCGGCTTTCAGCACCAGGCTGTGCCAGCCGCCACCCGCCACGGCGACCACGTTGGAAAGACCGGCCGGCACGGCTGCCTGGCCGTAATTGTAGGCGCCTTCGCCGCCCCACGCGGTCACGGTGCCGTCCGCCTTGAGGGCGAGCCCGTGATATGCGCCGCCCGCCACGGCCACGGCGTTGCTCAACCCGGCCGGGACATCCAGCTCGCCGTAGAAATTGTCATCGCCCGTGGCGGCCACCGTGCCATTGGTCCGCAACGCCAGGCTGAACAGGTCGCCGCATGCGACCGCGAGATAGTTGCTGGTGGACGGGAAATCCGTTTGGCCCAGGGTGTCTTCGCCCCAACCCAGCAGCGTGCCGTCATTGCGCACCGCCAGGCTGTGACGCCAGCCGCCCGCGAGCTGCGTCGCGTTGGTCAAGCCGGTGGGCACGAGGGACTGCCCGGCCTGGTTGTAATTGTTGGGATTCACAACGGTGCCGGCGCCCCACGCGACAACATTGGCCGCCGAGCCTGACGCGGCGGCGTTCAGCAGGACGACGAGCGCTGCGTGGCACAGCCAGGCGGGTGAACCGCAACGCGCAGCGGGTTGGCGGGGTGATGAGAAGTGGTTCACGAGGATTGAACGATGTTGTTTCGTCGCGCGCGAGTCTGCCACGGTAGGCCGATTGTCTGCGTTACAATCGTGAAACAACCGGCGCATTGCTTCGCGTTGCTCTTACAAATGCGCGGTCCGGCGCAAGCTCACCGCGCGCGTGGTTCTTTCTGGGCAGCCGCGCATTTTTTTGCGGCACCAAACCGGGTGGCGTCGCACAACCGATTTGCGTGACCTTTCAGCGACGATGTCCGGTGGAACGGCGACGGCGGCCGCGATGGTCCCGCAAATGGTTCATCGCCAAGCGATTCGTCGCCCGCCGCGCAGTTCCTAAAACAGAACCCGCGTGTCCGCAGGCATGAAGTGATTTTCCGGACAGAACCCTAGAGTGAGCGCGGGTCAACTCATTGCTTTGGGGAGATCACGCGACACACAAGCAACAGAAATCAACAACCATGAAATTACTTACCAAACCAGCGGTATGGGCGGCTGGAGTCAGCCTGATCGCAGCCGGTGCGCAGGCGTTCACGGCCAATGACATTTATCTCGGCTTCAGCCAATCGGGCGCGGCGGGCGATTATCTCATCGATCTCGGGCAGGTCAGCGCCATTGGCGTGGGCGGTTCGACCGTGGTGGATCTGAGCAGTTCCGTTTCACTCAGCCAGTTCAACTCCACGTTCGTCAGCGGTCCCAACGGCGTCAGCGTGGGCGCGGTGGGTGGCGAGAGCGCGTTTCCCTCCAGTTACAGCATCTTCGCCACCACGCTGCGCATCACGGGCCCGGGCAACCCGGCCGTGGCCGGCTCCGATCTGAGCAGCGCCAGTCACAGTCAATCGGTCATCTCCAGCGCGGTGTCCGACCTCACCCAGGTGGCCTTTCCGACGGCGGGCAACGGGACGGTGGATGCGGGTAAAACGTGGGCCAGCCACGTGTTGACCCTGGGACCGGGCTCGTTTTATGGCGATTCGGGGATCAATCCCAGCTCAACGATGGACGCTTCGGGCGTCGTTTATCAGGACTTGTGGGGGGCCACTCCTTCCGGCGCCTACACCTATCTGGGTTACTTCTCGCTCGATCTCGGCGGCTCAGAGGCCAGCCTGACGTTTACCCCCACGGCGGCGCCGGTTCCGGAGCCGAGCGGCATGGCGCTTTTCGGCCTCGGCGCGGTGGTCTGCCTCTTCACGCTCCGCAACCACAATCACAACCGGCGCCGCGGCGATTACGTGTGAACCCGATTCACGAAAACCAGTAACAGCAACCAAAAAGAAACAGCAACCAGAACATGAACATGAAATCAGCAACCACGGCCGCCCTCATCGCCTTGGGCCTCATCTCCCAGGCCAGTGCCGACAACGTTGTTTACCTCACCGGATCAACGGCGTTCCGTTCCACCGTTTACAACGTGCTGGCCGGCACGAATGTGTTTGACGTGGCGCCCACGTATGTCAGCCGCAAAGGCTCGGGCAGTTCGGCCAGCTACATGCTGTTCCACGGCGACATCAACGGCACGCCCACCTACATCAACTGCGTGTGGAGCGGTTCCGAAGCCGGCATCGCCTCCGTCGCAAACGTGACGATCGACAACGACGGCAATCCGCTGCCGGGCTCGCCGGCCACGTGGTTGAAAGCCGATGGCTCGGTGACGGGCAACGACACCGGCGCTCCGACGTCGGGTGAACTGGAAGCGTCCAGCCACGGTGCCGATCTGGCCATGGCGGACACGTCGCAGGCCGTTTCGCTGACACCCAAGGTGGCCAACACCTCGACCGATTTGAAGGACTACGGCACAGTCGGCATCGTCACATTTGTCTGGGTCAAGAACCTCAACTCCAGCCCCTCGGCGGAGTGGAGCGCGCTGACGAACGTCAGCATTCCGCAGCTCAACTCGCTGATCAGCGCCGGCTATCAACCGGCGGCGTTCTTCACCGGGAATGTGGCGCACACCAACAACAACGTCTATCTCGTGGGCCGCAACAAGGGCTCCGGCACGCGCGCCAACACGCTGGCCGACACGCTCTACGGCACCACGCGGAGCGTGCAGCAGTTTTCCATCGGCGGCGGGGTTTCCACGCCGACGGACGGCACGCTCACCCTCGCCTATGAAGGCAACAACGGCTACGAAAGCGGCGGCGGCGTGGCAGGCGCGTTGAAAGTGGACGGCAGTTGCGGGCAGACGGATCCGTTCTTCCCCGGCAAGCCCGGCTGGCTGGCCATTGGCTACCTCGGCATCGGCGACGCGGGCGGAACGCTGGCCAACAACTGGCTGACGCTCGATGGCACGGCCGAGTCCGACGGCGCCATTGCGGAAGGCCGGTATTCGTTCTGGGGCCATGAGCACGTGTTCGGCAAGCAGAACATCAGCGGTTTCCTCGACACGGTGGGCGGCAAGCTGCACGACGGCATCATCGCCAACCTGGAAACCGCCGGCGCGGGCAGCAATCCGGCCGCGCACTCCGGTGCCATCGCGGTGAAATACATGCACTGCGACAAGGCCAGCGACGTGGCCTTCCCGACCCGCAACTGATCGGGCCTCGCAAAATCATCATCAGCCAGCGCGGACGTTGCTCCGCGCTGGCTTTGAACTTTCCCATCCGGTGATGAACGCATGAACCGCGCATTGAAATGGTCGCTCGGCCTGAATCTGCTGGCGTTGGCCGGCTTGGGGCTGACGCTGAGTTCGCTCCCCCCGGCGCGTAATTCCTACGAGGAGTCTCCTTCCATTCCGCCGCGGCATGTCGCCGCCGCCAAGGTCGCGCCGGCGGCCGCCGCGTTTCACTGGGATCAACTCGGCGATGCGCGCGATTATCCGGCTTACGTGGCGAACTTGCGGGCGGCCGGCTGTCCGGAAGCGACGCTGCGCGACATCGTGAGCGGCGACGTGGCCCGCGCCTTTGCGCTTCAGCGGCGCTGCCGGGGGCTCGATGGTTCCGGTGATGGCCCGTGGTCGCGCGCGCGGGAAACCCAGCTTGTCACTGCGCTCGTGGGGACTGCAACGCACGTTGACGACACGCTGGCCATGGCACACCGGCAAGAGGCGATCCCAACGGCGACGGCGGAAACCGCAGTCGCTGCGAACGATTTTGATCAAGCCGCAAGCCGCCCTGTGGTCGCGCCGGCTCCGACCGCAGCGGCCGGGATGCCGCCGACCACGATGCGCGAGCAATCCGCGGCGAACACCCCCGCACGTTTGCCTGCGCCGCATTATCCGGTGGTGTATCAGGACGCCGTTGCGGCGGCGCCGCAACTGAGCGCAGCCGAACAGGCGGTGATCGCACGGGTGCAACAGCAGTTCGTGGCGGACATCGGTGGTCTGAATCAGAATCCGCAGGATCCGGCGTATCGGGCGCGCTGGCAGACGGCCCAGCAACTGGCGGATGATGCGCTGCGCGCGAATCTTGGCGCGCAGTTCTACCTGAATTCCCGTTTGCAGCAGTATTTTCGGAACTTCCAGCAGCAGATTCTGTCCGCAGGCACCGGACCGTTGAGCATTAATCCGGACCGGCTGGCGGAGTAGGACCGAGCGCGGGGCCACGGCGGGGCGTGCCTTCAATTTAATCAGCCGCGTGCGGGGGCGATGCCGGGGCCGATTCGGTGCCGGTCGGCCGGCTTGTCAGGAACGCTTCCACCCGCCGGCGAGCCTCAGCCAGTTGGGTTGGTGTCAGCCGTCGCAGGCGATCGTATTCGTCGCAGAAATGCCGCCCCACCATGTCGCCTTGCCGCGCGCTTAAGGCAAACCACTTGTAGGCTTCGACGAGATCGCAAGGCACGCCGTTTCCGTCCTGATACATCACGCCCAAGTTGGCTTGAGCGCGGGCCTCGCCGTGCTCGGCAGCGCGGCGATACCAGTGCAGCGCCTGCTCAAAGTCGCGGGTCACCCCAAAACCAAATTGATGGAGGAATCCAAGATTGTTCATGGCGGGGACGTAGTCTTGTCTGGCGGCCTGGCCAAGCCAGCGGGCTGCGCTGGCATAGTCCGTGTGATTGGTGTCCCCGCGAATGCCGCCGTTCAGATACAACTGGCCCAGGGCGTTGGCCGCTTCGGGTTGACCGTGTTCGGCAGCACGCTGCCACCAGCGCACGGCGGCATTGAGATCAGGCGCAACCCCGGCGCCGTGGGCGCAGGCGTAACCGAGACTGTATTCGGCCAGGGAATCCTGCTGGGCCGCGGCCTGGCGAAACCAATGCACGGCTTCGGCCAGGTTTTTCTCCACGCCCAGGCCACGGGCGTAATAGGCGCCCAGTTCCGTTTGGGCCGGTGCGAAGCCCAGCCGGGCGGCGCGCCGATAATGTTCGGCGGCCCGCGAAAAATCCTGCGGCACGCCGTCGCCCTGGGCGAAGCGTTTCCCGAGTTCGTATTCGCGGCGGGCCGCTTCCTGATTGGCGGCGGGCGCGGCTATATGGCGGCAGGCTGCCAGCGTCAGGGCGAGCAACAACGTGCCGATCACGCTTGCGCCACAGATCCACGGAGTTTTTCGGTTCATGCAACCGCCAGTTTAGAAAATGGGATTTGCGAAATACAAGTGACGGTCCGGTTGCGCTTGGGTGACGACGCGATGGCGAAAACCGCTTCGATGTTACAATCGCGTGTGGTGGCGGCGGCAGTGGGAGCCAACGGAAATAAGAATCCGGGCAACCATGTGTCGCTGGCCGTTCTGCCGGCAGCCGGCGTCCCCGGCCGGCGCGTCCGGAAGCAGGCAGTCGATGTCCGTCGACTGGTGGTTGGCCGGGGGCGTTCTTCAGTAGGTTGATCCTGCAAATGACAATCATGACACTCTTCAAGATGACTTCGCGTGTTTCCAAGGCCCGCGTGTGGGCGATGATTCTGGCGGCCGGGCTGCTCACGCCCGTGTTGAGCCAGGCGCAGTATTTCGATTATGCCAGAAGCACGTCCGGCCGGGGCGCCTTGCTGGCCGGTTTTCGGAAGCCGGGCGTGGGCACGTATGAACTCGTGGTGAATGCGGGCAACATCACCGATTTGCTGGCCGTTCCGGCCGGAACGACCACCACCATCGGCACGTTCACCCCGGGCCAGCTGGCCGCCGCCTTCAGCGACCTGAATAATTTGAACTGGTCGGTGATGGGGACGTTTTACAATCCCGAGTTCGGCACCTGGTCGGGCTTCCACGGCAGCACGCTCTGGTTCACGCTGCCCCGCGGCAATGTGGCGGTGCAGACGGCGGCCCCCGCGCGTCGTTCCTATTCCTCCCAAAGCGCTGTCATGGTTTCCGTGGACTCCATCGGCACCGGTGCGAACTACATTTCGACGACGCTGGGCACCACGAACAACAACAACAATCTGACCCTTGTGCGGGAACCGGCCGATGGCGATCCACATACGCTCAGCTACAACCTCGACGCGACGAGCGGCCTGCTGGCGAACATGCCGGCTTCGATTGAGAACACGACGCCGGCGAGTTTCACCGCGGCCGTGCGCTCCGACTTGTATCAGTCGGTGCCCAACGGTTACGCGGATCCCTACAGCGGCACGACCAGCGGTGCGGCATACTACGCGGGCTATTTCACGTTCAACCCGGATGGCACGCTGACGTTCACCCGCGCATCCGGCACGGTGCCGCTGCCGCCGGCGCCGCAGATCACGCAGATCATAAGGGCTGGCAACACCTCGACCGTCTCGTTCACGACCGCCAGTGGCAGCTACACCTACTCGTTGCGTTACACCAATGCCGCGGGCTTGACGGCGCCGGTGAGCACCTGGCCGGTGGCGGCCACCACCGTGACGGGCGACGGCACGGTGAAGTCGTTGTCGGACACCACCACGGAGGCGGGACGCTTTTACCGCGTCAGCGCACAGTAGCGGCGTTGACCGGAACGTTGCTCCAGACTTTCACGCTTGAACGGCCGGCCCGAGATGGGCCGGCCGTTTTGCTTTGTGAGTGTGCCGTGCCGGGGCCGAATTACTCGCGGCCCGGCGTTCTTGGAGTGCACTTTTTTGCGGTTGCTGTGCAGATATTGGCGAGGGGCACCGCTACAATGCGCCACATGTTCCACCCGCTCGCGGCTTTCCCCCGAGGAGTCCATGCCTCGGTCCAGCGCGTCTTTCAAGGCCGGTGTGGGGTGCAGCCTTTCGCCGGTCCGGCCGCTTCGCTTTGTTCAGTTGGATGAAATCACCCAGACCCAATACCAAACGCATGAAAGCACGACACCATCCCCGCGCCGTGGCCACGCTGCTGTCGTTGGCCCCGACTGCTCCCCTGTGGGCGCAGTTGCAATGGAATGTTTACAGCACCAGCGGCGCGCTCGTCACCGCCAACGTGGCGACCGGCGGCGATGCGACTTACGGCGGCAGCGTGACGTTCACGGTGCCGGCCAACACGGAACGCATCTTCATCACGCGGTCCTTTGCGCCGGTGGACCTTTCTGCGGCCAGCGCCAGCGCCAAAATCAACTTCACGCTCAGCGTGGGCGGCGGCTTGTATCCGCTGTCCGGTCGCGTCATCGGCATGGGGCTGCTGAACGATCCGGGCACGCCCGGCCCGGCGCTGGACGGCACGGGTTATTGGACAGACCTGCACACGGGCAACAATCCGCCGTCGTTCGAACTGTTTTACCGGCCGGCCACCGTGGGGAACTTTTTTTCAATATGACAGCAGCCACAAGCTGGGCTCGGGCAAGATCAGCTCCGGCCATCCGTCCAACAACATTCCCTACGGGATAAAGTTTCAGTTGAACGAAAACGCCAGCGCGAGCGCCATCAGCATCGGCACGAGTTCCTCCACCTCATCTCATCGCCCTGAGCGAACGGGCGTGGTTGGCAACCCGTGCCCGGGCGAGTTTAACAGGTGATTCACAGGCACCGGAGCGTCGGCCTTGTGCGGGCGCTCCGGTTTGCTTTTCGGGTGGTGCGTGCCCGCCGCGCGGCTCAAGCCTTGGGCAGAATGATTGTCACCCGCTTCACCCGGCGGAGCAGTTGGGCCGGGCCTTTTTTCTTCTTTTTCTCGTCGTCATCGTCGCCGGCGGTGTTGCTGGCGACTTGCTGGCCGTTGTCGCTGGATTGCTGGGCGGCGGCCTGGCTGGTGCCGGTGGCGGAAGCGGTGGTGCCCAGCGTGGACTGGGCGGTTCCGCCGTTGACGGAAACATTCTGGCCCAGCAAGGCGGCCGACACGCCGCCGACGCCGCTGGCGTTGACGCCTCCGACGCCAATGATCGTGCCCGAGACACTGCCGCCGGCCGCGAGATTCGCGGTGCCGCCCGAGAGCACCGTGCCGCTGAAGTTCTGGCCCGCGTCCACGCTCGAATTCTCCCGCGAAATTACGAGCCCGCGAATGTCGCCGCTGGCCTTGAGATTGACGGTCACCCCGATGACGCCCGAGTTGCCGAGGTCGATGTTGCCCACGTAATCGTCGCTTCCGGCGACGAGCGTGATGGTCGGGCCGGAGGAGAGGTTGCCATTCAACGCCTGCTGGAGGATGCCGCCGAGCCCGGCAAGGATGTCGCCCTGCGGGGCTTCGACCAGGATGTTGCCGGGAACGCCGGAACTGCCGGGCACTTGCGCGGCGTTCACCAGCGTCTCGGCCACGATGCCGTTGGCGTAAACATATTCGAACGGTTCGGTCGGGATGTGCACGAAGGGGGAGAAAACGTTGATCGGAATTTGAATGCGCCCGCCGCTCCCGGCGTTGACGTCGCCGGTTTCGGAGCGCACGTGAATGTCGCCGCCGTTGAAGGTCGCAATGCGCGAGCTGTCCACATTGATGTCGCCCAGCGCCAGGACGGTCACATCGCCGCCGCCGGAGGTGTAAATGCCGAGGCCGAGATTGTTCCGGCGCATGATCTGGCCCTCGAAATCGACCAGATCCTGGGAGCCGAGGTCCATGGCGCCGCCGAGGCTGTTGACCGTGACGTCGCCGCCGCAGAGGGAGGCAATCGTGGAACTGGGCATGTTCAAATCGCCATCCACCGTGACGTTGAGGGCGGCACCCGATTGGATGTAGGGCGCGAGCGTTGAATAATCGCGCCCCAGCAATTTGCCGCTGCCGAGGGAAAGAATGCCGTAGGAGTTGCCGAGTGAAATCGATCCGGCGTGCACATTGAACGTCCCGGTGCCGCCGACCACGAGCCCGCCGCCCGCGTTGTCCAGCGAGGGAGCGCCCTGGCTGGCGAGGAACAGGCTGTTGATGGCACTGGCCGGAGCCCACGTGATCTGGTCGGTCACGAAATGGAGTTTGCCATCGCTCAACCGTTCCACCACGGGGTTGCCCAATGCGTCGTAGCGCAAAACCGTCAGCGGCTGGCTCAAGGCGGCGAGGACGCCCGAGGACATGGGCCCGATGAAGGTAAGTTTTTTCGTGGTCCCGTTGTAGGCAAAACTGTTTTGCAGGGAATTGCCGAACTGCAGCACCTGCGAGATGTAACTCGCGTAGGCCGACGGATCGGTTCCGCTGGGAATGCCGAGAGCCGCCACCTTGACGGGATCGACGGCCAGGGCCAGGAGGGTTTGCCAGTTGTTGATGGTGTTGGGCGGAAGATTGTCCAACGGTGCGATCGGGGGGGCACTGGGAAGAATGACCGAATTGAACGAGCCCGGGCTGTAAATCTGCCCGTGCACGTCAATCGACGTGACATCGTCCGCGTGGAGATTCTGGCCGGAGAACTGGCTGTTGATCAGGTCGCCGCCCACGGAAATTTCGGCGGCCTTGCTGGTTTGCAGGATGACGTTTTTCATGTCGCCATCGATGGAGACCGTCGCCGGGTCGGTGTTCTCCAGCGCGACGGGCGTGCTGGCGTGGTCGGCAGGACTGAATGGCTGCAACCCGGTGTTGCTGACATACCAGTGCGTTTCGCCGCTGTCGGACATGATCAGGCCCGAGCTGTTGAAGCCGATGAAGTCGCCGCCCGTGCCCGGCCGGTTCACCAGCGTCAGGTCGGCGTCTGGCGACGGAAACAGCGTCATGTTGCCCAGCAGATTGATGCCGCCTGCGCCGGCTGAAATGCTCAGGCTGGGCGGGAGGAGGACGGGCACCGCGCCGTTGGGGCGGGGCAAATTCTGGCCCGTCAAATACACTCCCGATCCGGCGGTCAAATCAACGGCGGCGTCCGGCGCGTAGTCGAACCAATGGTAACCCGCGCTGTTGGCGCCGCCCTGGACGTTGAACACGCCGTTGGGATTGCGCACTTCCTGCAGGTAAATGTCGCCCGCGCCTTCGGTCACCGTTTGCGCGGCGGCGTTCCAGCCGGCGTTCACGTCCCAGCTCCCGTTGGCAAGGCTCAACGCCACGTTGTGCGTGGCCGAGCCGACGTTGGCCTGGGCGTTGATGGAGCCCGTGCCATTGACCACCATGTAATGTCCGTAAACGCTGCCGCCGGCGTTGATGGTCACATTGCCGGGCTGCGAGCCGAAGGCGCCGGTGCCGGGATCGCCTGCGGGCGCCGCGGTGGGATTGCCGGCGTTGCCCACCGGCAAATAGCTCGTCACGTCGCCGCCGGCCGTGATCGTGACATCACCGCCCGCCGCAGTGCTGATGCCGCCCAAGGTCGAGGTGGTGCCAATCGCGCCGCTGAAGGGGTTGACCGAAAAGGGCGTGTAGAACGGGGCGTTCTTCAGGTAATTGAAACCCGACGTGCTGCTGCCGGTGTTGACGTCGCCGAACAACGTCGTCACCGCGATGCTCCCGCCGCCGAGCGTCACGATGCGGCCCGTGCCGGTGTTGGCCGTGCCCGCGCCCAAACGGGTGCCGGACCAGCCCACCTGCACTTCGTTGGCGGCCCACAGGTTGATGTTGCCGTTGAAGCCTTGGAGATAGGCGCTGCCGTTCAAATAAATGCCGTAATCACCCGCGCCGGGCGTCGTTCCGGCCGGCAGGGCCGTGCCGGCCGTAAGGTCGAGATTCCAGTGATTGCCCGCCCGTAGCGAAGTGCCGTTGTTGAAGGTGATGTTGTGCCCGGCCGACAGGCTCAACTGCGCGTCCGCCGTCTGGTCGGCCAGGGACCATGCAGTGGTCAGCAGAATGTCGTGGTCGGCCTGCAGCGAGATTTGCGACAGCCCGCCGCTGATCTGGCTGTTCAGTGAATTCACATACGCGGCGTCCAGGGTGATGTCGTAAGGATCGATGCTCAGCGTGCCGCCGGTGAAACCAGCCTGCGCGCCGCCGCTAATGCTGGATGCAATCGGACCCATCTGCGCGGCGGAAAGCTCCACCTGACCACCCTGGCCGCCCTCGGTGCCGCCGCGAATGTCGATGGTCGAGCCCGCCTGGTCGGCAAACGTCTGGCCGGCTTTGACGGTGACAGAGCCGCCCGCACTGGCCCCTGCGGTGTCGCCGTGCGCGCTGATGAGCGAGCCGGCGCCGAGGTTGACGCTGTCGCCGGCCACGAGTTCGATGGTGCCGTTGACGTCGCGGACGGAGTTGGCTTGGATGAGATTGTTTTGGTTCACCACTTTCGCCTGCAAGGCGATGCTGCCGCCATCGGCGATCAGGCGGCCTTCGTTGTCCACCGAACCGGCCGGCAACGTGACTTCGGCGCTGATGCCGCGGCCGTCCGGGCTGGTGGACACGAGCACCGTTTGACCGGCGTAAAGCCCGATCTTGCCGCCGGGCGCGGCAATCGTGCCGTGGTTCTGAATGTCGCTTGCGATCAAAAAGGCCGGCGCGCCGCCCGCGACGTTGATCTGGCCGTAATTGACGATCTGCGCCGTCGGCGGTGGGGTGTCGAACTGCCAGGCGCCGCCGCTGAACACGTCGGGCGCGTGAAGCGGCGCGGTGGTCATCAACAGCCCGTGCGTCGAGATTGCGGCCTGGCCGCCGATGTAAAAGCCCGCGGCATTTTGCAGCACGACGTAGCCGTTGGCGTTCAGGTTGCCGAGAATTTGCGAGGGGTTCGGATCGTTGATCCGGTTCCACACCAACGACGAGGCCGAGGGCTGAACGAATGTGGTCGTTTCGCCGGCGCCGATGTTGAAGCTCTGCCAATTGATGAAGGCATGATCGGAGGTGGTGACCGTCAACTGCGCGCCGAACGTGGCGAATGAGGCCGTGCCCTGGGCGACGGTGCCTCCCTGCGGATTGGCGTGCACCAGGGCGGATGGCCAGCTCAGCAACAGCGTGCCGGCGAGCAGGGCAGGGCGCAGAACGATCCGGAACCGGCACAAGCGCGCGGTGCCGCCGGCGTTGGGAGATATAAATGAAGTGCTCATGAGCAACGTAGCGCGCGGCCGGGTGGCCGGTTCGCCAGAGCGGGATTTTATCATCTCCCGCGAACCGGTTGAATGCCTCCGCGGTGACATTTGGGTGACATCAGAATTGCGCCGTCAGCGCGAAGTTGAAGAACGGCTCGTGGGCGTTGATCGTGCCGGCGTCCAGCAGCGGCAGCGAAAAGAGGAAGCGCGCCTCCCAGTAGGAACCGAGGGAAGCCACCGTCCCAAAGCCTACGCCCCACAAGGCGGTGCGGCCGTCACGGCCCTGCGGATCCAGCAAATAGGTTTCGGCGTAGTCCATGTAAACCGAACCGCGCACGGTCAACGGCAGTTGGCCGGCGACCATGCCGACGACGTGCGGTGGCGTCTTTTGTTCCAAGGACACGTGCCAGCCGGTGTCGCCGAACACCTCGCCTTCGTGATAGCCGCGGACGCTTGCGATGCCGCCCGCGCCAAACTGTTCGTTGCTGATCAACGGTTCGCTGGCCCAGCGACCGTTGGCGCGCAGCGACAGGACCCAGTTGGTGCGCACCACGATGTCGGCGGAGAAATTCGGATCCAGCGTGACCCAGTGACCGGAGGCCTTGGTGGAGCCGGCGATGTTTTGGAGATTGCTCGTGGAGCCGGAGAAGCTGGTGTTGGCGCTCAGGCCCAGGCCAAAACCCAGCGTGGCGCGCGGCACGCGCCACTGGGCGTTGTAGGCCAGCGAAACGGGCAGGTAATCGAGCGACTGACGCGTCTCGGGCACCGGCGAATTCACGGTGCTGACGACCGGCGGATTCTGGTTGCCGTTCGCATCGTAGGTGATTTCCGACAGCACAAAGCTGTTCGTTTTGCCGGAATTCAGCGCGTAGGACTTGAAATCGAGTCCTTCGGAGAAGCTGGAGCTGAACGTTTCCGTGCCGCGCGCGGGCTGGTTGAGGCGGAACCCCAGGGACTCGTTGACGGTGAGGTCCTGTTGCGAGTCGTTGCGCGTGATGCGCCGCACGCCCGGAATGTCCAGCAGCGTGGCGCTCGACAGGTTTTGAACGCCCGTGTCGATCGTGGCGCGACTGGCATACACCGTCAAATCCATCTGCCCCGAGGGCGGCGGCAGCACGAACCGGCGTTCCCCTTCATTGTAACCGAAACTGCCCGGGTTGCTGGCAATGACGTCCGCCACCGCCTCGGGGTTGAACAGCGGCAGCCGGTAAAAGGCGCTGTAGTTGGCGACCAACGGCAGGTCGTAGGTGTTCCACTGGTCGCCCGCCTTCCAGGCCTCCGGCGAGAAACTGTATTGCACGCCGAGCGAGTGCTCGTGCTGCCACAGGTTGTTGTAGGCCGCCGAGGCGTTGACCCGCAAATCCGGCGTGCCCGGCGTGCTCTGGTTGTTCAGCTCCAGCTTGCCGTGCAGCGGGAGGTGATCCTTGACATTGAGCGTCAGTTCGCTGGTGCCGGGATCGAAGCCCGGACCAATCACTGGATAGATCTGGCGATCCTGGTTGGCGTTGGCGCGATTGAGTTCGGATTGAAAGACGAGGCCGTTCAGAATCATGTTCGTGTGCAGGCTCGGCAGCGCGCGCATGACGTTGTTGGAGCTGAAGTAATGGTTGCCCCGGACGTTGATGGTCGCCAGCCGGCCTTCGGTCACGCGCAGGCGGACGCTGGCGTTGGTGAGCTTTTGCTGCGGCAATCCGACTGATGCGGTCACGTAGCCGCGGACGCGATAGGCTTGTTGCAGCTCGGACAGTGCCGCCTGAATGCCGCCCAGGGTGACGTTGGTGCCGAACGCCGCCGGCGCGTTGGTGATCGCCCGGGCGATTTCGGCCGACGACAGCAAGGTGTTGCCCTCAACCAGATACTTTCTCACTTCGAATGCCGGTCCGCTGTTGGTGGCCGTGGCACTGGCGGTGGCCGGGGATGCCGGTGAGCCGGCTGGTTCAGCGGGCGCAGGATTGGCCGCGGTGACTTCGCCCTCCGGCGAAATCACGTAACGCCGGCCGGCCAGCACGATTTGCGGCAGCGCGCCGTGAAACACGTTGAGCGTCACCACGCCGTCGCCCGCGTGCTGCGTGCCGATGACGACGCTCAGGTCCGGATGACCGTGGTCGCGATACACCGTCTGCACTTCGGCCGCCACGCGCACGAGTTCGTCCGGTGCAATGTTGGTGCCGGCGTGGCGGGAAAAGATCGGCGCGAGCAGGTTGGTCGCCGGGGGAATGGTTCCTTCGATGCTGAAGGAACGCACGTTGAATCCGGTGAGCGCGGCCGGTGCGTCAGCTTTGCCGGCGGGCGGGCTGACTGCGGCCGCCGTCGCATCGGCGCCGTGGGCTTGCCCCATGGCCATCAGCCCGGTCAATCCGGGCAACAGGAGCAGGGTTCGGAGATGCGTCCATGAGAACAACACCGAGGGAAGCTGGGTGGCGTGTATTACGGTTCTTTGTCGGCGCCGTGACAAAACGGCAACAACCGCCGCGCCGCGGGCCGGGCGGTGCGGGAATGTCGGCGACAGTTTGCGTTGTTTTTTCCCAACCGTCGCGGGTTTGTAACGCAGACGAACTAGCTCTCTCCGTCACGCGGAGCCAACCGCCAACACCCACATCGCCCATGAGATCTTCCACCCGTGCGCACGAACCCCACCTGGCCTTGCGGGAGAGGGTGGTTCCGCCGGGTGGGGAATGGGCGCCACGTTCAGTGGGCTGGCTCGTGCTCCGTATTCGGGCCGGCGACGGTTACTGGCTCCAGCCGAATCAAAACCTGCCCCTGACGGCTGGCGCGGTCGTGGTGGCCCCGGGTGAGGCGCCGGTGGTTCTGCGCGCCAGTCATTTGAGCCGGCTGGAAGTGCAGTATTTCACCGTTGTGCCGCGGCGCCTGGGCGGTTTGCTGACCTTGACCGAGCAAAACTTTCTGCAAGCCGCCAGCCGGACCGGCGCCTTTCAAATTTTGCCGCCGCACCATCCGGTCGCGTTGCGGATGCAGGAATGCTGCGCGAACGCGGGCCAGCCGCGGCTCGCGGACCGGCTGAAGCTGCTGCAGGTGTTCGTGGAGGCGGTGGGCGACGAGCCGGGTCCGCCGCCATCGGACCAGGGTCCGGCGGAGGCGCGGGAACGGCTGCGCCAATTTCTGGCAGCCACGCCGGCTTCGGAGCTGCTGGAAATGAGCACGCACGAACTCGCGCAGCGAACGCATTGCACCCCGCGGCACCTGAGCCGCATCTTTCGCGAACTCGTGGGCGTGTCGTTTCAGGAGAAGCGCGCCGAGTTGCGGCTGGCAAGGGCGCGCGAGCTGCTCGCCACCAGCGATTCCAAGATTGTGGACGTTGCCTTGGAGAGCGGTTTCAAGTCGCTCAGTCTCTTCAACCTGATGTTCTCCCGACGGTTTGGCGCGAGTCCGGGCCAGTGGCGTCACCGGCACGGACGACCGCGCGCCCAACGCGGGAAACGCGCTCCAGCACCGGCCGCGGCGCCGGCCTGATGCAGGATGTCAGACTCCGTGGGTGCGTGAAGAACGTCCGCCGATGCCACGCCCGCGCCGGCTTGGGATGCGGCATCAACTTTCCAACGGCCCCGCCAAAGCCTGCAATGCCCGCTGCTTCGGCGCGGCTTTACGCTGTTGGTTCAGCTCCGTCTGAATCTGCCGCCGCAGTCGGGTCACTTCGCGGGACCGGCCGCATCGGGCCAGACTGTGCCCGATGACCTCCCCATCTTGCACGGCGCCGAGAACTTCCTGTGCGGCGATGAGCGCGCGCACGACGGGGCTGTGGGCCATCTCGCGCCGCGGCAGCACCAATTCCTCCAGGTAACGCCAGCGGCGGATGCGGCGCCGCAAGGCGTGCAGCTCCGGGGTTGCAAACGTGGCCGCCTGCGCGACGTCCGCGCGGCAGCGGGCGGCCAGTGCGTGCCGCCATTTGGTGAAGCGTGCCGCCAGTTTTTCCGCCCCGACTTTTGCAAGGGCACGCGACTTGGGTGGGCGCGCTTCGCGTCGCAACGTCCGGAGGTGGCGTTCGGCCGGCTGCCAGGATTGGGCGCGCTCTTGCAGCACGCGGGTCAGCAACGCCGGGGAAGCCTGCTGGGCGCGGACCCATTGCAGCGTGACGTCAAAATCGCGGATGGGCGCCAGCACGTCCATGATCTGGCGGGCGGCGGCGCGGAAAAGCCGGGTGCGGTGGTGGTCGCGGTGTGGGTTGCCCAACTGCAACAGCAGCCGGGCCCGGCGCAGCGCCACGCGCAAATCATGCACGGCGGTCGCATTGAGCGGACCGCGTCGCCGCAGCAAGGTTTCGGACCGTTTGAGGCTGGCGGTCAGGGCGCGCTGCCATCGTTTGCGCAAACGGCCGGGTTTCATGGCTTGGGCAGGATTGCCGGTTCGCCGGCCGACGGCAATTGCCGAATTGTAACACATTCGCCGCGCGCCTGAAACACGCTTCCAGCAGTTTGGGGGCGTCGTTTGAATCATACCGTTGCCGCCATGAACGTGTCCCGTCATTCCTGTTTCCGCTCACCACGCCTGTCGATGGCCGGTTTGCCGGTTCCTCCGCCCGGCCGGCGGATTCCCATCGTGGCGGGGAGCCCGGTTGAATTTTTGGTCCGCCTCCGTGAGGTGCGACGCCGGTCGCGGCGGAACTGGAGCCGTTCCTGATTGAACATGAGAACCAGGCACCAACGCGGGCCCGGCGCCGTCCGGTGTCGGCGTCCCAGCCCACGAACGACGGAGGAGGCTTCGCGCTTGGCGTTCTGGCAGATGGAGCCGACGCCGCTGGAACGGCTCATGGCCCGGTTGCTGGCGCAGGCGTTGTGCACGTTCGAGGAACCGCATTTCAACGCGCCGTTGCGGCAGGCGGCGCGGGAAGCGGGCGAACTGGCGGAGGCCACGGGGTTTGGGCTGCTGGTGTTTCCCGAATTGTTCACCGAGCTGGCCATTGCCGCGATGGTCCGGGCCGAATATGACCATGCCGGGCGCTTTTGAAGGGCAAGCTTTGCGCGTCAGGCGATGTCTCCTTCAAACCTGGCCTCATGCCGGCCAGGCGCCAAAGCGCAGGCGCTCTGGACTCATGCTTTTCGCAATCGCGTTGACCGGACCTCTCACTTTCCAGATCCGGCCGCTTTGCTGAATTCAATCTCCTGGCGCTGCTTCATCCCGCACCCCAACAACCGACGTCCCGCTGCCGTCCACGACCAGCGACTTGTAACGCCCGCCGAACAGATGTCCGAACAACTTGTGCCGCCGGTTGAAGCGCGCCGTGTAGGTCCCCAGAAACCATTTCATGCCGGCCACCAGATTCGCCCGCGGCGTTTCCACCACCAGATGAAAGTGATTGGGCATCAGACAACAGGCATG
>DASTWL010000003.1 GCA_035765895.1 Verrucomicrobiia bacterium
GTCGGCGCCCGATTGGGCAAAGCTCCAACGGGACGACTTTCGCGCCTACCTGCGCTTTCTGGGGCGGCAAAACCTCGGGCGGGCGGCAACGCAACTGCGTTTCAGCGCACTGCGGACGTTCTACAAATTTCTGGTGCGCCACGGCGTGGTGGAGGTGACGCCCATCCGCAGCCTCGCTCTGCCCAAGCTTCCGAAGCGGCTGCCCAAATATCTGACCGTGCCGCAGATGGTGGATTTGTTGAACACGCCGCTCAGGGTGCTGGATGTGCCCAAGGAAAAGCAGCGCGGCCGGCCGGTGTCCGTGGCGGCGGCGCATCGCGATGTGGCGGTGCTGGAGACGATTTACTCCTGCGGCCTGCGCATCAGCGAGCTGGTGGGTTTGCGCGTGTCCGACGTGGACTGGAATGAGCAGCTCGTCCGTGTGCGCGGCAAGGGCAAAAAGGAACGGCTGGTGCCGATTGGCCAGACTGCGCTGGCGGCCATCGAAAAGTATTGGACGCATCTGTCCGCGCGGCCTGCGGGGGATGCGCCGGTGTTTCTGTCCGAAACGAAACGGCGTTCGCCGGTGAATGCCGTCATGCTGGCGCGGCGGTTGAAAACCTATCTGGCCCTGGCCGGGCTCGACCCGGCCATCACGCCGCACAAACTCCGGCACAGCTACGCCACGCACCTGCTGGATGCGGGCGCGGATCTGCGCAGCGTGCAGGAACTGCTCGGGCACGCCCACCTGGAGACGACCCAGGTTTACACGCACGTCACCACCGAGCGCCTGAAGAAGGCTTACAACGCCGCGCATCCACGGGCATGAGGCGAGGGCCATTCGTCGTCGGCGGCGCAAAACAAACAGCCCCGCCGATTCGGCGGGGCTGGTGCTGATGAAGCTGATTTGCCGGAGCAGTGGTTACTTGCCTTCCTTGGCTTTGGCTTCGTATTTGTCGAGCGTCTTCTGCATCTCGCCCTTCATGTCCTCGTCCTCCACGAGTTCGATGGCCTTTTTCTGCTGGGCAATCGCCTCGGTGGTTTGACCGTTGTCAAACAGCGCCCGGGCATACGTGTCCAGCACGCCGGGTTCCTTGCTCTCGGTGACGTCGGCGGCGCGCTTGGCGAACTTCAGGGCCAGTTGGGTGTCGCGGGCCTTGATGGAATCGTCCGTCAAAATGGTCCAGGCAATGTCATTGAGCAGTTGCGGGTTCTTGAGTTCCAACGCTTCCACTTTCTTGGCGAGTTCGGCCGCCTTGGCCGCGTCGCCGTTTTCGCCGACGGCCGTCATGTAGTCGCGGAAGAGCTCCTTGACCTGGCCCATTTCCTTGTTCCGTTCGATGGCCTGCTGCATGCCGGCCTTGAACTTGGCAAAATCCAAATCCTTGGGTGCCGTCGCTTCGAGCTGCTTTTCGAGGTCGGCCAGTTCATTGGTGTCGCCGTTGCCCATGGCCGCCTGTTGATATTTCTGGAGCAGCTGGCTGAATTTGATGCGGGCGCGGATGTCGGCCGGATCGAATTTCTTGCCGTTCATGATGCCGCCAACTTCCTGGTCGAGCGCGACGAGTTCGTCCTCCAGTTTCTTGATCTCGTCCGCATCGCCGCCCTGCAGGCTGAGCTGGATGTATTTCTGGAGTTTTTCCTGCGCTTCGCCGGCCTTCCTGGCTTTGGCCATGTCATACTTGCCGTCAATCAACGCCTGCACCGTTTCCTCGAGGTGATCCATGGGATGACCGTGCCAGACGATTTTGCCCTCCTTGTCCACGACGAAGGCGTGCGGGATGCCGTTCACGCCGAAGGCCTCCATGTAGGCGGTGGACGTTTTCCCGCCGTCGATGGCCACGTGGTAGTCCATTGTGTCGCCCATCTTCTCGACGAATTTTTTCACCACGTCGGGCTTCTCGTCGGTCACGCCGACGAAGACCACGCCCTGGTCCTTGAACTTCTTTTGCAGTTCGGTCAGGTGCGGAATGCTTTCGCGGCAGGGCGGGCACCAGGTGGCCCAGAACTCCACGACGTAGATGGTCTTGCCCTTGCCGGCGCTGAGATCAACCGGGCCGCCTTTGACCCATTCCTTGATGTCGAGCGGCTGGGCGGCGTCGCCCAACTCGGCGGCGCGCAAGCCCGCGGCGCACAGCAGGGACAGCAGGCTGGTGAAAATGAACTTTTTCATAGAGGGATCCGTGGATGCGTGATGAATGATGTTTCCGTCAAAAACGACGTTAGCCGCGGCTTGGGGACGAGTCAATGGCGGCGCCGCCGCACCAGCCATTGCGCTGCTCGGTGGTGGACAACGGGTTGCGGACGGGCTACTCTCGGAGCATCAAACCGGGCAACACAACGGCTCCACTTTTCACCCTAAAATCAAAGGACGACCTATGGCAACCAACACCTCACATTCATGGAAATTCGTGCGCATTGGCGGCGTGGACCAGGTGGTTTTTCGTTCCGGATCCGACGTCGCGAGCGTCGGTGAGTTGGATCAGAAACTCTGGATGGCGCTTGCCATGCCGACGCGCGGCGTGGAGTTCGACGCCAAAACCGCCGACTTGGTCGACACGGACAAGGACGGACGCATCCGCCCGCCCGAAGTCATCGCCGCCGTCAAATGGCTCGAAGGCGCGCTCAAGGATCCGGGCGACGTTTTGAAGGGCGGAGATTCCGTCCCGCTCGCGGCGATCAAGGACGCAAACCTGCTGGCCGGTGCCAAACGGATTCTGGCCAATTTGAACAAGGCCGACGCGTCCGCCATCTCGCTGGCCGACGTTTCGGACACGGTGAAAATTCTGGCCGAGACCAAGTTCAATGGGGATGGCGTGGTGATTGCCGAAGCCGCCGACAATGCCGCGGTCAAGCAGGCCATCGAAGACATCATCGCCGCGGTTGGCCCGGTGACCGATCGCAGCGGCAAACCGGGGGTCAACCAGGCCAGACTCGACCAGTTCTTTGCCGAGGCGCAGACCTTGTCCGACTGGGCGGCCAAGGGCGAAGCCGACAAATCGCTCACGCCTTTGGGGCTCGCGGGAACGGTCGCGGCGTCGGCGGCCATCAAGGCCGTGAAGGCCAAGGTGGATGACTACTTCGCGCGGTGCCGGCTCGCGGCATTCGATGCACGGGCGCTGGCGGCGCTCAATCGCAGCGAAACGGAATACCTCACACTGGCCGCGCAGGATCTTTCCATCACCGCCCAGGAAGTGGCGGGTTTCCCGCTGGCGAAAATTGAGGCGAACGCATCATTGCCGCTCGCGGGAGCGGTGAATCCAGCCTGGGCTGGCGCGCTGGCCGCGTTGGCCGAGGCGGCCGTGGTGCCGTTGCTCGGAGCCGGCAAATCGAGTTTGACCGAAGCCGACTGGGCCGCCGTGCAGGCCAAGGTGGCGGCGTATGACGCATGGACGGCCAGCAAGCCGGCCACGACGGTGGAAAAGCTCGGCCTGCCGCGTTTGCGGGAGCTGCTCCAGAGCGGAGTGAAGGAGAAGATTGTCGCGCTGATCAAGCAGGATGCCGCGCTTGAAGGCGAATTCAACCAGATGTCGGGCGTGGAAAAGCTGGTGCGCTTTCAGAAGGATCTGGGGCGGCTGTTGTGCAACTTTGTCAACTTCGCCGATTTCTATGGCAAACGCTGGGCCGTGTTCCAGGCGGGCACGTTGTTCCTCGACACCCGCGCCTGCAATTTGTGCATCGATGTCACCGAGCCCGGCAAACATGCGGCCCTGGCCGGTCTGGCGGGGTGTTATCTCGCCTACTGCGATTGCACGCGGCCGGGCAGCGCCAAGCGACAGATTGTGGCCGTCTTCACCGATGGCGACTCGGACAATCTGATCGTGGGGCGCAATGGCGTGTTCTACGACCGCAAGGGACAGGACTGGGATGCGACGATTGCCAAAATCATTTCCAATCCCATCAGCATCCGGGAGGCGTTCTGGCTGCCTTACAAAAAGCTCGTGCGCATGATTGAAGAGCTGGCCGCCAAGCGCGCCGCCGCGGCCGAGGCGGAGGCGGACAAAAAACTCGCTGGCGCGGCCGCTGCCGTCAGCACGGCCGACAAAACCAAGCCGGCCGAGCCCAAGAAAGTGGACGTGGGCACGGTTGCCGCGTTGGGCGTGGCCATCACGGGAGCCATCTCCGCGTTGACGTTGATCTTGGGCTACGTTCTCGGGCTGAAATGGTGGCAGTATCCGCTCGCGTTGATCGGCGTCATGCTGGTCATTTCCGGACCCTCGATGATCATTGCCTGGCTCAAGCTGCGAAAGCGCAACTTGGGACCGATTCTCGACGCCAATGGCTGGGCCATCAACAACCGGGCGCGGATGAACATTCCGTTTGGCCGGTCGCTCACGGACATGCCCGAACTGCCGGCGGGTTCGGAACGGTCCCTGGAGGATCCGTTTGCCGAGAAGAAGCAGCCCTGGAAGCTCTACTTTGTGCTGCTGGTGATTGTCGTCCTCGGCCTGTGCTGGTGGCGTGGCAAACTGGATGGGTTCCTCTCCGTCAAATTGAAGAGCACCACCGTCCTGGGAACCAACGCGCCGGCCTACGTGGCGCCGCCGCTCACGAACAGCGTGCCCGTTCCGTCCACCAACAGCGTTCCGGCTCAATGAAGCCCTGAGCCGCAGCGCCTCGCGTTCTTGATACGACCAAGCCCGGCCTGATTTCAGGCCGGGCTTTGCGTTGTTTTACGTCCTGAATGAAGGCGTCCGCTACGGGTCCAGATGATACCGGCGGTTCATGTAGAGGTCGTCCGCGACCTGGAACAGCGCGGTGCAATCCTTCTCCAGTTCCAGTTCGCGTTCGTCGGGAGATTGCAGCGGGCTCACCTCCACTTTCTTGGGATCGCCTTCGTAATACTCGACGGTTTTTTGCAGGCCGAGCACGATCATCCGGTCCTTGGCCCACATGCCGATGTCGCGGTTGTGATTGATGAGCACGCGTTCGTGATCGGGATTGCCATGCAACAAATCGCGCCCGAAAAACAGCGAGTCGTAGGGGCGGCCCAGCAGGCCGAGCAGGGTGGGGGCGACATCGAGTGAACAGCCGAGTTCATCCAGGCGTTTGGGTTCATGCACCACCGCCGGTCCCAGAATTACGAGGGGAATTTCGTAGGACTTGATGGGAATGCTCTGGCTGCCATAAACGCGCGCTCCGTGGTCGGCCACCACGGCGAAAATCGTGTTCGTCCAGAATGCCTCGTTTTTCACCGACTTGAAAAATTGTCCCAGGCACCAGTCCGCGTATTTCACGGCGTGCTCGCGCTTTTTCACCTTGGGATCTTCCGGGATGCGCCCTTCTGGATAGGTGAAGGGCTTGTGGTTCGACACCGAAAGAATGGTGGCGAAGAACGGTTTGCCCTGTTGGGAAAGGGTGCGCATTTCCGTGAGCGCCCGCTTGTAGAGATCTTCGTCCGCCACGCCCCAGGCGGTGGTGAAGCTCGGGTGGTCAAAGTCCTTTTCTTCGACGAACCGGTCATAGCCGTTCTTCACGGCAAACGACCGCATGCCGTCAAACAACCCCCGGCCGCCATACAGGAAAATGGTGTTGTAACCGTCCCGTTTGAGGACGCGCGCCACGGTTTCCACGTTTTCCGAGCGGTCACGTTTAACAATGGAGTCGCCCGGGAGCGGGGGAAACGAGGACAGCACGCCCTCGAACCCGCGCACCGTGCGGTTGCCCGACGCGTAGAGGTTGGTGAAGAGCCAGCCTTCGTCCTCGGCCAGCTTGTCCATCTCCGGCGTAAGCGTTGCACCGGGGCGGCCCAACGATCCCCAAAACTCCGAGCCGAGGCTTTCTTCGAGAAAAACCACCACGTTCAACCGCGGCCTGGCGATGTCGCCGTCGATGTGCCGGCGGATGCTGTCACCGGTTTCCGTGAACTGCGCGTGCGGCTCCGTCAGGAGTTCGCGGGCGCGGGCGTAAGCCGCTTCCTTGGGCAGCGTGCGGTAAAAGGCGGCGTAGTCCAGGTTGCGCGTCCAGGCTGCGGCCAGAAAGGACATGGGGCCGTTGTTGGCGATTTCATTCAACGTGCGGTTCGTGCTGAACGACGTGCCCCGGAAATCGAACGTCATCGCCAGCACGGCCAGCACGGCGATGGCCGCAACGAGGTGCAGAAAGCGCTTTCCAGGCGGCGCCGGATCGTTCCACATGGGACGAAACCAGCGCAGCGCCAGCCACGTCCACGCGGCGCCCAGCAGCAGGCAGACACTGACGATCGGGATGACCGGATAGCTTTCGCCGATGTTGACGAAGACTTCGTAGGGATAAATCAGGTAGTCCACCGCCACCGTGTTGAACCGCGAATGAAACTCGTCGAAGAAGTAAAACTCCACGGCGAGCTGGAAGATTTCCCACGAGGCGAAGCCCAAGGTCACCGCGATGAACAAAATGCGATGCCAGGGCCGGCCAAAGGCGCGGTCCCGCAACACCAGCAGCCAGCCCAGCAGTGGCAGAATGAACGCCACGGCCATAAAGACGTCCCGCACCAGGCCGATGGCAAACATCTGCGCAATCTCACCATACGGCAGGTCGCGGGGCCCATATTTGGCAAACAGCACAATGCGCAGCACCGTCCAGCCGAGGAGCAGCGATAGCGCGATGGCGGCGGCGAAACCAAAACGGGACTTATGCCAGTGGGTGGGGACGGCGGGGCGCAGTTGGTCAGACATGTGATGATAAAATCGAACGGCCGGGCCACGGTAGAACCGCCCGCCCGCCGGGGTAAAGGACATTCAGCGGCACGGAGCGTTCAAAGGAAGGGCTCGGCGGGCAGGTTTTCGAGCGGGCTTCGGCGCTTAAAATTGCTTTGATTTCCGCATCTTTACGGCATCATGCGCCGCTCGATTTTGCTCATGAAACGGACGCATCATTGCAACGAACTCCGCCCGGCTCATGCCGGTCAAACCGTCACGCTCGCCGGCTGGGTCCACTCGCGCCGCGACCTTGGCGGCGTGCTCTTCATTGACCTCCGCGACCGCGAAGGTCGCACGCAGACGGTGTTCGATCCTGCCGATCTCTCGAAGGAAACGTTCGATGCCGCGACGAAGCTGCGCAGCGAATCGGTGATTCACATCACCGGCAAGGTGCGCGTCCGCCCCGCGGGCACGGAGAACTCCAAAATCCCCACCGGTCAGGTCGAAGTGCTCGTGAAAGACCTCACGGTGCTGAACGAAGCCGCGCCGCTGCCGTTCCAGATTGATGACCCCGAAGCCGCGTCGAAGGTGAACGAAGAGGCGCGCCTCCAGTATCGCTACCTTGACCTCCGCCGGCCCGAGATGACGCGCAACCTGCGGCTCCGCTCAAAGGTCGCCATCGCCACGCGCAGTTACATGGACGAGCAGGGCTTCCTCGAAGTCGAGACGCCCACGCTGTTCAAGTCCACGCCCGAAGGCGCGCGCGAGTTTCTCGTCCCGAACCGCCGTGAGCCCGGCACATTCTACGCGTTGCCGCAGTCGCCGCAGCAGTTCAAACAGATCCTCATGGTCAGCGGCGTGGAGCGTTACTTCCAGCTCGCGCGCTGCTATCGCGACGAGGATTTGCGCGCCGACCGCCAGCCTGAGTTCACACAGGTGGACATCGAGATGAGCTTCATTGACCGCGAGGACATCTACGCGCTCATCGAGGGTCTGCTCAAGCGCGTCTGGAAAACGGCACTCGACATGGACATCCCGACGCCGTTCAAGCGCATCAGTTTCGAGGAAGCGCTGAACCGTTGGGGCATTGACAAGCCCGACACGCGCTTCGGCATGGAACTCGTGGACTTCACCGAAGAGTTTCGCGCCAGCGCGTTCAAGGTGTTCGCGGGGGCCGTGCAGCACGGCGGCGTGGTGAAGGCCATCAACGCCCGCGGCCTCGCCGGCGCGACGCAGGGCCAGATCGAGACGATGACCGAAACCGCCAAGAGCTTTGGCGCGAAAGGCCTCGCCTACATCAAGGTCGAGAACGGCGAATGGAAATCGCCCATCGTGAAATTTTTCTCGGACGCCGAAAAGCAGGCGCTCACGACCAAGCTGCAAATCCAGGAAGGTGATTTGATTCTCTTTGCTGCCGACCAGTGGCTGAATGCCTGCGAAATCCTCGGCAAGATTCGCCTCTACTGCGCCGACGTGCTCAAGGCGCAGGGCAAGCTGACGATTGACCCGAACCGCTTCGACTTCCTCTGGGTCGTGGATTTCCCGCTCCTGAGCTACGACAAGGAACAGAGCCGGTGGTATTCGAGCCATCATCCGTTCACCGCGCCGGTGGCGGAGGACATCCCGCTGCTCAAGCAGGACCCGAAGAAGGTCCGCGGCCAGCACTACGACATCGTGGTAAATGGCGTCGAACTCGGCGGCGGCTCGATTCGTATCCACCAACCCGACGTGCAGAAAACGATTTTCGAGGACATCCTGCAAATCCCGCCGGACGAGACGCAACTGCGCTTCGGCTACATGCTGGAGGCGTTCAAGTATGGCGCCCCGCCGCACGGCGGCATCGCGCTCGGCTTCGACCGCCTCTGCGCCATCCTCTGCGGCACCACAAGCATTCGCGACGTGATCGCGTTCCCGAAGACGGCCAAGGGCGTCTGCCTGATGACCGATTCGCCGTCGCAGGTTTCGCCGCGTCAGCTCCGCGATCTTTACCTCGAAGTGAAGACGGCGAAGAAGCCGGAGGCGAGCTGAAGGCAAGGACTGCTTGCCGGGTGAAGGGGGCGCGCCTACGCTGTTCCCATGGCTGCGGAGCACGATGAATTGCGCGAAGTGGCACCACCCATGCCGGCTCCGGCGGAGTTGTGCAAACGTGCGGCAGACGTGGTTCGCAAGCATCCGGAATGTTTTTGGTTCTGGCATCCGGACGTCTTGGCGCATCCTGAGCGTCACGTGCGCGAGATCGAGGATGTGCGTCTGGTGATTGAGCAATTGCGCAAACACGGTGACCGGCGGGCCTGGCAGGACGCCCAAGAATTGCAACGATGCCTCTCACCACTTTTCAAAAGGAAATTCTAGCCGTCCTTGCGGCGAACCGCAGCGAGGAAAGCCATTTCGCCGGCGGCATTGTTTTGAATGCTGCCGATGATTCGCCTCGCTTCTCGCACGACTTTGACATCTTCCACGAAATCGCGGAGGAAGTGGCCCGTTCCAGCGATCGGGACGTGGCCGCGCTTCGCGCCGCGGGATTTCAGGTGACGATTGCTTCGCCTCGCGGTGAGTGGGAGCAGGACGCCGCTTTCCGGAAGGCAAGAGTGAGCCGAGGGAACGACTTGGTCGAGATTGACTGGGCGGCGGATTCCGCATTCCGCTTCTTTCCCATCGAACGCGATCCAGTGTTGGGCTGGCGGCTTCATTTATTCGACGTCGCGACCAACAAAGCGCTCGCTCTTTCCGCTCGCACCGAAACGCGCGACTACGTAGATATCGTGGAACTGAACAAGTCGTTTCCGCTGGCGGCAATCTGCTGGGCGGCCTGCGGCAAGGATCCCGGTTTCACTCCGCTCTCGCTGCTCGAAATGATGAAGCGTTTCGCGCGGATCAATCCCACTGATCTCGACAAAATCAAGGCACGCGCCTTGGACCCCGTGAAACTCAAGATGGCCTGGATTGAAATGAGCGACGCGGCCGAGGCGGACATGATTCGCGTGGCCGACGAACAGCCGGATCTGCCCATTGGCGTCGCCTTCGTGGATGTCAGCGGCAGGCCGGGATGGATCGGTAACGACCCGAAACTTCGGGTGCATGCACCGTCTGTGCGTGGCTGCTGGCCGACGATGCATGGCGTGGAATGAGCGACACCCTTTTCAAAGGCTGGGCCAAGCCGGGACCAATTCCGCCCGGGCTTGCTTCGGGCGTGCAAGTGGAGCCGCACGAAACGCTTGATGCCGTCAGCGGGCATTTTCGCTTGTTCCAACTGCGCAACGGACATCGCTTCTCGACGGACGACATCCTCACGGCGTGGTATGGCACGAGCTGGTGTCCGACGGCGCGGACGGCGCTCGATCTCGGCAGCGGCATCGGGACGGTGGGGATGATTTGCGCGTGGCGTTTGCCGGGTGCGCGGTTCGTGACGGTCGAGGCGCAGACGGAGAGCGTGACGCTGGCGAAAAAGTCGGCGCGGTATAACGGACTGACGGAGCGCTACCAAATCCGGCATGGAGATTTTCGCGACGCGGATGTTATCAAGGCTGACGAAAAGTTTGATCTCATCACCGGCAGTCCACCGTATTTCCCGCCGGGCACGGGCGTGGAAAGCGAGCACCCGCAAAAGCTCGCGTGCCGCTTTGAACTGCGCGGCACGGTGGCTGATTATTGCACCACGGCGGCCAGGCATCTCACGCTCGGTGGTTTCTTCGCCTGTGTTTTTCCCACCGAACCAGCGCAACTCGCGCGGGTGGAGCAGGGGGCACGTGCGGCCGGACTGGTGATCGTGCGCCGTCGTCCGGTGGTGTTCCGCGAAGGCGAGCCGCCGTTGGTGGCGTTGTTCGGCCTGATGCGCGCGGCGGATTTGCCAGAATGGTTTCGTGGACAAACCTGGGTCGAACCGGACCTCATCATCCGCACGCGGGACGGAAAAATTCACCCTGAATATTCCGCGCTAAAGCCTGCCATTGGCTTCCCGCCATAATCGCCGGTAACCCGCAGCAGCGTTGTCGCTTATACTGTGTAATTTCGCTGGCGTCGCGGCCTTGGTTTGCTAGAACTCAACTGCCTCAAAGGCGGGCTTTTCCAAGCCGTGCTCCGGGAAAACCGATCCCCCGTGAACCACCGGTTGTTCGTCGCGCCATGCGTTTGGGGCAAGCTGCATGAACATCACTGCTTGCTTCCGGCTTGGGCCAACGAGTGGCCGGCACAGTAGTTCGCGCGCCGACCGTGGCCGCAATAAAGCTGTGCGCCTTGCTGCCGGGGCAGGAGCATCATGTCAGCGGTGGTATTGTCACCGTCCGCCCATTCCCGACAAATAACCCTGCGCATGATCCCCGGGCCATTCTTCCTCGTCGCCGCGTTCAGCCTGCTCGCGGCCATTCTCGTCGGGCGCCGCGCGCCGCGGGCGTGGCTGGCGGCCACGCTCGGAGGACTGGGGGCCGGCCTGCTCGCCGCCGTGGCTGTGCTGCTTGGGGGCGCGGAGTGGAACTGGCGCAGCACATTTCCCGTGGCGGGCGAACCGCTGCACCTGCGGCTGGATGCCTTGAGCGCCCTGTTCCTCGCGCTGTTGGCGGTCGTGGGCGCCGCCGGCAGCGTGTATTCCCGCGAGTATTGGGCGGATCGGGCGCATCCGCGGTCCGCCCGCTCGGGCCGCGTATGGTGGAGTGTGCTGTTGCTGTGCATGGGGCTCGTGCTGCTGTCCTCGAACGGGCTGCATTTCCTGATGGCGTGGGAGCTGTTCACCGTCAGCAGTTATTTCCTGATCACCCTCAACCGTCAGCCGCGCGCGGTGCGCGCGGCGGGCTGGCTTTACCTTGCGGCGTCGCATGCGGCGACCCTCTGCCTGTTCGCCTTCTTCGTCACGCTGGCGGCGCGCACCGGCAGCTGGGAACTCGGTCCGATGCGCGAACAGGCGGAACTGGCCCCGTTGTTCTGGCTGGCGCTGGTTGGTTTCGGCGTGAAGGCCGGCGTGTTTCCGCTGCACATCTGGCTGCCTTCGGCGCATGCCAATGCGCCCAGCCACGTTTCGGCCATCATGTCCGGCGTGACCATCAAGCTGGGCATCTACGGACTCGTGCGTTTCAGCAGCTGGCTGCCCGTGCCGGCGGCCGCCGGTTGGGTGGTGGTCGCGTTGGGCTTGGCCAGTGCGGTGTTGGGCGTTGCGTTTGCGCTCGGCCAGCATGACCTGAAACGACTGCTCGCCTATCACAGCGTTGAGAACATCGGCATCATTCTCATCGGGCTCGGGTTTGCCCTTGTGGCCGTGGAGCACGGACAACTGGCCTGGGGTGGACTAGCCTTGGCGGGCGGACTGTTGCATGTCTGGAACCACGGCTTGTTCAAATCCCTGTTGTTCCTCGGCGCGGGTTCGGTGCTGCACGCCACCGGCACGCGCGAAATGAGCCGGCTCGGCGGGCTGTGGCGGCACCTGCCGTGGACGGCCGGGTTGTTCGCGCTCGGCGCCGTGGCCATCGCGGGTCTGCCGCCCTTGAACGGCTTCGTCAGCGAATGGCTGGTCTATCTCGGCTTGTTCGACGCCGTCAACGCGCACGCGAATGCCGCGTTGCCGGCCGTCCTCGCGGTGGTGCTGCTGGCGCTGACCGGCGCGCTGGCGCTGGCCTGTTTCATCAAGGTCTGTGGCGTCGTGTTTCTCGGCGCGCCGCGCACGGCCGACGCCGAACACGCCCACGAATGCGGGCTCGGGATGCGCGGGCCGATGCTCGCGCTGGCGGCGGGCTGTGTTGTGACCGGTCTGGTGCCCGTGGTGTTCTGGCCGGCGCTGGCGCGGGCGGTTGTCGTGTGGAATCCCGCCTGGAGCGGCCTCGATCGCCCGGTCTCGCTGAACACGCTCGGAACGTTTCACCTGGCCCTGGCGCTGGCCGCGGTGCTCGCGGCGTGGCTGCTTCGGAGCCGCACACGGGCAAATGGCTTGCGCCGCACGGTGACGTGGGACTGCGGTTACGCGGCTCCGACGGCGCGCATGCAATACACGGCCGGTTCGTTCGCGGCCACCATCACCGGCTGGTTTGACTGGATTCTGCATCCGCATCGCCACGAACGGTGCCCCGAGGGAACGTTCCCAACCCGCGCAAGCTTTGCGGAGCACACGCCCGAGACGGTGCTTGAGGAAGTAGTGGCACCGGGGGCCGGACTCGTGATGCGCGTGGCCGCCGTCGTGCGACGGCTCCAACACGGGCGGGTGCAGGCTTACGTGCTTTATCTCGTCGCCGGCCTCGCCGCACTGGCGATCCTGGTCATGATCGGAGGTGGCCTGTGAATCATTCAACCACGGCTGGCTGCGGATCAACCGGGATGAACGGGGCGCGGACCAGAGTCTGCATTTCTCTCGATCCGTGGCCCTCCGTGGCTGCCCACCGGTTGGATTTTCCAGGGCCATGTTTACGAACCACGTTGCTTCCGCCGTCATGTATCTAAACCTCATCCAGATTGCCGAGTCGTTCGGTGTTTCGGAAAAGGTCGTCGAAGACTGGATCCGCAAGGAGGGGCTGCCATCCACGCCGGATCGTGGCCGGCTGTTGTTCGACCGCGGGCAAGTGGCCACGTGGGCCGCTTCGCGCGGTCTCGCGGCGCAGGCGGGGTTCCTCGCGCCGGGAAGTCCGGTCATCACGGCCGGCTGGCGGCTGGAATCGTTGCTGCGCGCCGGTGGCATCTGGCGGAACGTTGAGAAGGGCGCCGTGACTGATGTGTTCGAGAAGATTGTCTCCGTGCTGCCGGGCGCAACCCCGCCGATTCGGCAGCTCCTCGCCCGGCGTCTGCGCGCCCGGGACGGCGTGACGTTTGCACCGGTGGGGGGTGGATTTGCCCTGCCACATCCGAGCATGCGCGTGGCGCTGGGGCGTGATTCCGGCGTGGTGGCGCTGCTGCTCCTGCGCGAACCGCTGGAACTGGCGGAACCGGCGCCCGACGACGAGCCGGTGACACGCTTGATCTTCTTCATCGCGCCCTCGCCGCGCGCGCATCTTGATTTGCTGGGCCGGCTGAATCGCGTGCTGGCGAGTGGCCCGTTGCGGGAACTGGTGATGCGGGGCGCCCCGGATTCGGAGATTTTTCAAGCACTGACAAAGGCCGAGGGGGCGGGCCGGGAGGTGAAACTGTGACTCCGGGCGTGTTGTTGTTGATTGCGGCGTGCGGCGTGATCGCCGGGCTCGTGCTGGGCCCCTGGCGGCCGCGATTGTGGCTGGCGCTGACGTCGGCGGGCGCAATTGTGGCGCTGGTCGCGGCACTGTGGGTGCTCGTGGGCGCGACGGATTGGGAATGGCGCAGCGGGTTTGCCGTGGCGGGCGAACCGCTGCACCTGCGGCTCGACGGCCTCAGCGCATTTTTCCTCGTGCTGCTCAGCGTGGTGGGCGGCGCGGGCGCGGTTTATGCCCGCGAGTATTGGGCGGACCAACAGCATCCGGATTCGGCCGGTCGCGGGCGGCTGGCCTGGAACGCCATCAGTTTGAGCATGGGGGGCGTCCTGCTCATATCAAACGGACTGCATTTCCTCATCGCGTGGGAACTGTTCGCCATCAGCGGTTACTTTCTGATTGTGCTGGAACGCCAGCGGCGCGAGGTGCGCACGGCGGGCTGGCTGTATCTGGCGGTGTCGCACGCGGGAACACTTTGCCTGTTTGCCTTTTTTGTCGCCCTGGCGGCGCGCACCGGCAGTTGGGAACTCGGCCCGCTGCGTGCGCATGCGGAATTGGCGCCGCTGTTTTGGCTGGCACTCGCCGGATTTGGAGTGAAGGCAGGCCTGTTTCCGCTGCACATCTGGCTGCCCTCGGCGCACGCCAACGCGCCGAGCCATGTCTCGGCCATCATGTCGGGCGTGGCGATCAAGATGGGGCTCTACGGGATCATCCGTTTTGGCGGCTGGCTGCCGGTGCCGCCGGCGGCGGGCGGCGTGGTCATCGGGATCGGCGCGGTCACGGCCCTGCTTGGCATTGCATTCGCCTTTGCCCAAAACGATCTCAAACGGCTGCTCGCGTATTGTTCGGTCGAAAACGTCGGCATCATCGCCATCGGCCTCGGTGGGGCGCTGCTCGGCGTGCGGCACGGGGATGCGCCGTGGGGCCGGCTGCTGCTGGCGGGCGCATTGCTGCACGTGTGGAACCACGGCGCGTTCAAGGCGCTGCTGTTCCTCGGCGCGGGCTCGGTGTTGCATGCCACCGGCACGCGCGAGCTGAGCCGGCTCGGCGGACTGGCCCGCGTGATGCCCTGGACGGCGGGATTGTTTGCGCTGGGGGCGGCCGCGATTTCCGCCCTGCCGCCGCTGAACGGCTTCGTCAGTGAATGGCTGCTGTATCTCGGCCTCTTCGACGCGGCGGCGAGCCGGAGTCACACGGCCTGGGCGGCGATGCCCGCGGTGATCGCGCTGGCCACGGCGGGGGCGCTGGCGCTGGCCAGTTTCGTCAAGGCATCCGCGATGATTTTCCTCGGCGCGCCGCGCACCGAAGCGGCAGCGCACGCCCACGAATGCGGCCCGTGGATGCGCGGGCCGATGCTCGCCCTGGCGGGCGCCTGCGTCGGGATCGGCCTGGCACCCTGCGTGTTCTGGCCGGCGGTGGCGCGGGCGGTGGGCGCGTGGAACCCCGCGTGGGCCGGGGCCGAAATGCCTGCGCCGCTGTTCACCTTGAGCGCCGTGCAGTTTGCCCTGGCGGGGCTGTTCATCGCTGGCGGAACGTGGTTGTGGCGGCGGGCGCGCGCCAATGGACTGCGGCGGGCGTTGACGTGGGATTGCGGTTACGCCCGGCCGACCGCGCGCATGCAATACACGGGCGGGTCGTTCGCGGGCATCGCCGGCGGATGGTTTGCCTGGATTCTGCAGCCCGAGCGCGCGCTGCGTCGGCCGCGCGGCCCGTTCCCCGGGCGCGCGAGCCGGATCGAGCGCGTTCCCGAGACCGTGCTGGAACGCGGCATCGAGCCGGCGGGGCGCGTCGTGATGCGCGCGTCCGCGGCCGTGCGCCGGTTGCAGCACGGGCGGTTGCAATTCTACATCCTTTACCTCGCCGCCGGGGTGGCGGTGCTCGCGATGCTCGTCTGGTTGGAGGGAAGACCATGATCGCAATTCTGGAAATCATTCTGCGCCTGGCGCTCTGGCTCGTGCTCGCGCCGCTGCTGCCGGGCATCATCAACAAGGTGAAGGCCTGGGTGGCCGGGCGAAAAGGCCCGCCCGTGCTGCAACTCTATTACGACCTGGCGCGCCTGTGGCAAAAGGGTGTCGTGCTGAGCACGCTGGCGTCGCCGGGGTTCATCGCCGGTCCGGCGGTGGCGTGGGTGGCGCTGGTGGGCGCGGCGTTGTTGCTGCCGCTCGGTCCCGCCGGGAGCGCGCTGAGTTTCCGGGGCGACGTGCTGCTGCTGGTTTACCTGTTTGCCGTGGCGCGGTTTTGCACCGCGTGGGCCGCGCTGGAAACGGGCTCCGCCTTCGAGGGCATGGGCGCGGCGCGCGAGGTGAGCTACGCCGTGCTGGCCGAAGCGGCGCTCATCACGGGGATTTTGTCGCTGAGCGTGCAGACGGGCAGCGTCACGCTGGCGGCGATGCTGTCACAACCGGTGGGAGCAGGCGCCGTGCTGCTGGCCGCGGGCTTGTTCGCCGTGCTGCTGGCGGAGAATTGCCGCGTGCCCTTTGACGATCCGAACACGCACCTGGAACTGACGATGATCCACGAAGTCATGGTGCTCGATCACAGCGGGCCGCCGCTCGCGGCGGTGTTGCACGGGGCGGCGGTGAAGCTGTTGCTCTTCGCCGTGCTGTTGAGCCAGGCGGTGTTGCCGTTGAACGGCCTCCCGCCGTTGCTGGCCGCCGTCACGCTGGGGGCAGCCGTGCTGGTGGTGACCGTGGGCGTGGGCTTGGTGGAATCGTTGCTCGCGCGGTTCGCCTTCCGCCGCGTGCCGCTGCTGCTGACGACGGCATTTTTGCTTTGCCTCTTCGCCCTGCTGCTGGCGTGGAAAGGCGGCGCGACATGAACACAACAGTGAATCTTTTGATCGGCCTCGCGATGGGGCTGAATCTGCTCGCGCTGGGCAGCAGCCGGCTGCCCTCGATCATTCGCGCCATGTCGGTGCAGGGGATGGCGCTGGGGTTGCTGCCGTTGCTGCTGGAACACGAACTCGACTGGCGGGTGGTGGCGGTCGCGCTGGTCACGGTGGCGGTGAAGGGGTTTGTGATTCCGCAGCTGCTGCGGCGGGCGATGCGCGCGGCGAACATCGAGCGCGAGGTCGAACCCTTCATCGGTTTCGTGCCGTCGCTGTTGCTCGGGGCCGCCGGGACGGTTGCGGCGGTGGCGGGCGCGCGGGCGCTGCTGTTGCTGCCGGAGCATGCCGGCACGCTGCTGGTGCCGGGCGCGCTGGCCTCGATTTTCACCGGGCTCATCCTGCTCGTGGCGCGGGCGAAGGCGATTTCGCAGGTCTGCGGTTATCTGATCATGGAAAATGGCATCTACCTGTTCGGGCTGCTGCTCATCCACTCGACGCCGCTGCTCGTCGAGTCGGGCATTCTGCTCGACGTCACGGTGGGCATCTTCGTGACCGGCATCATTGTGGACCGCATCCAGCGGGCGTTCGACTCGCTCGACACGCGCAAACTGACGGTGCTCCGAGAATGAAAGAACTCTTGCTCATCATCGTGCCGCTGGCGGGCGCGGCGCTGGCCGCCCTCTGGCCCGGCGAGCGCACCCGGCCGTGGCTGTTGCCGGCGGTCGGGTTGGTGCATTCGGTGCTGGCGTTCTGGCTGCTGCTGGAACCGCCGCGTGTCGCGCCGGATGCATGGCTGGCATTCGATCCATTGGCGCGGGCGGTGTTGCCGGCGGTGTCGTTGTTGTTCCTCGTGTGCGCGGCCTATGGCGTGTCCTACCTGCGCATCCGGGCGGAGCGGTCCAACCGCGTGTTCGTGGCGTCGCTGCTGGCGATGCTGGGGTTGCTGAGCGCCGGTCATCAGTCGCGGCATCTGGGGTTGCTGTGGATCACGACGGAGGCGCTCACATTGACCGCGGTGCCGCTCCTGCATTTCAACGGCACGGCGCGCGCCTTTGAAGCGACCTGGAAATACCTGCTCGTCGGCGGCACGGGCATCGCGATGTCGCTGCTGGGCTCATTTTGCCTGGGTTATGCCTCGCTGTATGGGGGCGGGACGGGCGACCTGACGTTTGGCGCGATGATGGCCCAGGGCGCCGGCCTGTCGCGGCCCTGGGTGCTGATCGCCTGGGTGCTGTTGCTGGTTGGCTACGGAACCAAGATGGGCCTCGCGCCCATGCACACGTGGAAGCCCGATGCCTACGGCGAAGCGCCGGGCATCGTGGGCGCCATGCTCGCGGGCGGCGTCACCACCGTGGCGTTTACCGCCTTGTTGCGCGTGCGCGCCGTGGTGGACGCGGCGGGAGCCGGCGCCATCGCCGACCGCACGCTGCTCGTCATCGGGCTCTTTTCCGTGGTGGTGGCGGCGTTGTTCCTGCTGGGAACCCGCGATTTCAAACGGATGCTCGCGTATTCGAGCGTCGAGCACATGGGCATTCTGGTCATCGGCGCCGGGCTCGGCCGCGCGGGAGTGTGGGCGGCGCTCTTCCATGTCTGGACGAACTGCCTCACCAAGGGAACGCTGTTTCTGAGCGCGGGCAACATTCGGCGGGCGGCGGGCGCGCGCACCTGCGATGAAGTGAGCGGCATGGCGGTGGTCACGCCCCAGTCGGCGGCGCTCTTCGTGGCCGGTCTGTTCGCCGTCACCGCGTGTCCGCCGTTCGGCCCGTTCTTCAGTGAACTGCGCGTGCTGCGCGCGGCGATCGAAGGCGGCCACTGGGCCGCGACGGGTGTGTTCCTGGGCGGACTCCTGTTCGCCTTTTTCGGTCTGACGCGGCTGGTGTTTGCCATCGTGGATGGCCGGCCGCGCACGCCGGCCCGGACGGGCGGCGCGCATCTCCGTGAAAGCATCGGCGTCATCCTGCCGCCGCTGGCGTTGCTCGGCTTTTCCCTGTGGCTCGGCCTGGCGACGCCGGCGGTGCTGCGCGACGCCTGGACGGCGGCTGTTGCCCAACTTTTCCCCGCGTCATGAGCACCACCTCGCCCTTTGCCCTGCTGGCCAATGCCACGAGTCTGCCGTGGGCCGATGTGCCCGCGTGGACGGTGGCGGAGTTCGTGCGCCGGACCGCGGCGGAACTGGCGCGCGGCGCGCGGCTGTGCGCGTGGTTTGGTGTGCCCGATCACGACGCCGTGCGGCTGGTGGCCGTGCTCGCCTTTGACGCCGACAACACGCTGGCCGTCGGGCGCAGCGCGCCGGTGACGGGCAGCTACCCGTCCCTCACCGTGATGAATGCGCAGGCGCATCTGTTCGAGCGCGAAGTCTGGGAACAGCATGCGCTCGTGCCGGAAGGCCATCCCTGGCTGAAACCCGTGCGACGCAGTGCCGGCACGGCGCCGGCGAACGGCGATTTTTTCCGCGTGGACGGGCCTGAGATTCACGAGGTCGCCGTCGGGCCGGTGCATGCGGGCGTCATCGAACCGGGGCATTTTCGTTTTCAATGCGCCGGCGAGGAAGTGTTGCACCTGGAGATCGCGCTGGGCTATCAGCATCGTGGCGTGGAGGAGGCGCTCGTGGGCGGACCGCATCTGGCCACGATGTGCCAGATGGAAACGGCCGCCGGTGATTCGACCGTGGCGCACGCGACTGCGCACGCCTCGGTGATGGAAGCGCTCGCCGGCACTGAGGCGCCGTTGCGCGCCCAATGGCTGCGGGCGGTCGCGCTCGAACTGGAGCGGCTCGCCAACCACACGGGCGACCTGGGCGCGCTGGCGAACGACGTCGCCTTTCTGCCCACGGCCTCGGCGTGCGGCAAACTCCGCGGCGATTTTCTGAATCTCACCGCGCTGCTTTGCGGCAACCGCTTCGGCCGTGGCTTGGTGCGGCCGGGCGGCTGCCGCTTCGACCTCGAACCCGATCGCGGCGCGCGAATGCGCGAACGCCTGCGCCCGGTGCTGGCCGACACTGAGCAGGCCGCCGTCTGGTTGTGGGACGCCGCATCGGTCCGGGCACGTTTCGAGAATGTGGGCAAGGTGTTTGCCCGACAGGCCGCCGAAATCGGCCTGGTGGGCCTGGCGGCCCGGGCGTGCGGGCTGGTGCGCGACGTGCGTTATGATCATCCGGCGGGCTGGCATCGCTTTGCGCAGATGCCCGTGGCGGTGTGGCCCGATGGCGACGTCTTTGCGCGGGCGCGGGTGCGCTGGCTGGAAATTCAACGCTCGGGAAAATTTCTTGAAGAACAACTCGCGGTGCCGCCCGAGGGCGGGGTGCGCATCGAACCCGGACCGCTGGCCGGCGACACCCTGGCGGTGGCGCTCACGGAAGGCTGGCGCGGCGAGGTCTGCCACGTGGCCTTGACGGATGCCGGGGGCCGGTTCCGCCGCTACAAGATCGTGGACCCTTCGTTCCACAACTGGACGGGCATGGTGCTGGCGCTGCGCGGCCAGGCGATCTCGGATTTTCCCATCTGCAACAAGAGCTTCAACCTCTCGTATTGCGGCTTCGACCTCTAACCCTGCCCACCCATGTTCGTCCTCAATACTCTTGCCCACCGGCTTCGGAACGGTTGCCAGACGATGGCGTATCCTGACGGCCCGGCTCCGGCGCTGCCGGACCGCCACGGTGGGGCCCTGCGCGTTGAGGCCGCAAAATGTGCCGAGGGGTGCCGCGAATGCGTGCCCGTCTGCCCGACGCAGGCCATCACGCGTCCCGCGGGCCGCGCCGTCTCATTGGATCTGGGCCGTTGCATTTTTTGTGCGGCATGCGTCGAGGCGTGTCCAGCCGGAGCCATCACGCAAACCGGCGACCATCGCATGGCGGGACGGCGGCGGGAAGACCTTGTGCTCGGCCGTCCCGGCGACGAGCAGGTCCGGCTGGCCGTGGCGCTGGATGGAAAACTTCGCAGGCTGTTTGGCCGTTCGCTGCGCTTGCGTCAGGTCAGTGCGGGCGGTTGCAACGCCTGTGAGGCCGACACCAACGTGCTGGGCACCATCGGCTGGGATTTGGGACGTTTCGGCATTCAATTCGTTGCCTCACCCCGGCACGCGGATGGGTTGCTCGTTACCGGGTGTGTGAGCCGCAACATGGAACTCGCCCTGCGCAAGGCTTACGAGGCCGTGCCGGAGCCCAAGATTGTCATCGCGGTCGGCGCGTGTGCCATTGCAGGCGGACCGTTCGTTGGCCATCCCCAAATTCGGGAGGGCGCGTCGGCGGTGGTGCCGGTGGACTTGTTTGTCCCGGGCTGTCCGCCCCATCCGCTGACGATTCTTGACGGCTTGTTGCGGTTGTTGGGGCGGTTGGAGGAATCAGCTGGAAAGTGATGGCCGGCTGGGGCGATGCCCCCGTTCCCGCTGCCCAAACCGTGGGCGGCTCGTTGAACGACGGCCAGGCAAACCGATTTGGGCGTTTTCTTTCCTTGTCTGGACGGGCGGCAAACGGTTTTCTTAACCCATATTTTGACGCGGCAATCGTAAATCTGACATCGTAACTCATAAATCTCATGGCCTATACAACATGCACCGTCCCCAAGGGCGGCAAAATTTCGATCCAAAACGGCAAACTGAACGTCCCTGATCAACCGATTGTTCCCTTCATTCGCGGCGACGGCACGGGGCCGGACATCTGGGCGGCCTCGGAACGCGTGTTTGATGCGGCCGTCGCGAAGGCCTACGGCGGGAAGCGCAAGATTTCCTGGATGGAAGTGTTCGCCGGCGAAGCGGCGTTCACCAAGTTCAACAACTGGCTGCCCGACGACACCGTCGAGGCGTTCAAGGAGTTTCTGGTCGGCATCAAAGGCCCGCTCACCACACCGGTCGGCGGTGGCATCCGCTCGCTGAACGTCGCGTTGCGCCAGCTGCTCGATCTCTACGTCTGCCTACGCCCCGTGCAGTATTTCCAGGGGGTGCCCAGCCCGGTGAAGCATCCCGAAAAAGTGGACATGGTCATCTTCCGTGAGAACACCGAGGACATTTATGCAGGCATTGACTTCGAGGCCGGCAAGGAGGCCGCAACCAAGACCCTCGAATTCCTCAAGGCCGCCTTCCCGAAGGAATTCAAAAAAATCCGCTTCGGCAACGAGGCGGCAGAGTTCGTTGGCGTCGGCATCAAGCCCGTCAGCAAGCCCGGCACGGAACGTCTCGTGCGTTCAGCCATCCAATACGCCATCGCCAACAAAAAGAAGTCGGTGACGATTGTCCACAAGGGCAACATCATGAAATACACCGAGGGCGCCTTCCGCGACTGGAGTTACGCGCTCGCCAAGAGCGAGTTTGGCGCGGTGGAAATCGACGGCGGTCCGTGGTGCAAGATTCCGGAAGGCAAACCCGGCGCGGGCATCGTCATCAAGGACGCCATCGCCGACATCACGCTCCAGCAGGTGCTCACGCGGCCGACGGACTTTGATGTGATCGCCACGTTGAATTTGAACGGGGACTACTTGAGCGACGCGCTCGCGGCGCAAGTCGGCGGCATTGGCATCGCGCCCGGCGGCAACATCAACTACCTCACCGGGCACGCCATTTTCGAAGCGACGCACGGCACGGCGCCGAAGTATGCCAACAAGGATGTCGTCAACCCCGGTTCGGTGGTGCTCTCCGGCGAAATGATGCTGCGCCATCTCGGCTGGACCGAGGCGGCTGATCTCATTCTCAAGGGCCTGAATGGTGCCATTGGCTCAAAGAAGGTGACCTATGATTTTGCCCGCCTGATGGAAGGCGCCACGGAAATCAAGTGCTCGGCGTTCGGCGACAACATCGTCGCCCACATGTAAGGGCGTCCCCGTCGGCAAGCGGATGATTACGCACAGCGGCCTCTTCGCGGGGGCCGCTGCTTCGTTTTTTGTGCGGGGTGATTCCTCTTGCACCCTCAAAGTGCGGCGCGATACTCCCGGACAATCTGCATCAAGTTCGCCACGGCATAGCCACACCACATAATGACGCGCCCATCCAAAGACAAGACCGCCTCGCAACGCCAGCGCGACCAGATGCTCAAACTGGTGGCCAAGGGATTTTACAACGAGCTGGTCAACTACGGCGTCGAGAAGGGCGAAATCCTGCGCGTGGCGTCCCACCTGCTCGACAACCTCATGGCCCAGCAGCAGAAGCCCGGTGACGGCGCCGACCATTACAGCGATCTCTTCACGCTCAAGACCGTCCGGGACGAATGGCCCGGGCAACGGCAGCTCAGTGTGCAGCACGTCACGCTCCGGCCGCTCCGGCTCGAACTCATTCCCCAGGTGGCGGCCTGGCTGGACGCTCCCGGCGTGCGCGAAAGCTTTGTGCCCGCCTTTCCGGACAGGGCGGAGGAACTTCAGCGTTATTTCGCCCATCCCACCCGCGAATATTTCGGCATCTATTTTGAAGAACGTCCGGTGGGCATTGTGGGCGCGGAAAACATCGACCCGGCGGCGGGCAAGCTGGAGATGAAAAAGCTCGTCGGCGAAACCGGCCTGCAAGGGAAGGGCGTGGGCAAGCGGGCCACCTTCGCCTTTCTTTACTACGCTTTCATGATTCGCGATGTGAACAAGGTTTACATCCACTCGCGCGACATCAACCTGCGCAACCTGAACCTCAATTCACGGTTCGGCTTCGAACTCGAAGGCGTCTTCCTCGAAGACCTGAACATCGGCGGCAAACGCCAGGACGTCGTGCGCATGGCGTTGTTCAAGCCGCTGTGGCAGCAGATTTTTGCGGGCGACGGCGCGCCGGCCTGAGGTGTGCATCTTTGCGGGCTGCTGCTGCCACCATGTCCTCCGCTTCGGATGCGCGCCCCCGCATCCGGCAGGCGATGCCGAAGAGCAGCGGGTGATGTTCGTTGAAGGTTCCTATCACGAGGCGCGCTTGCGGCCGATGGATTCCAGCTCGTCTGCGGGTCACATAGTGACGCGGACGGATGTTTGCGCTTTGAGGCCCTCAAGCCAGTCACGAAAATGTATTTTGCCGAGGCGCAGGTTCGCACCGGGTGTCGGCGTCAAACTCTGGTCGTTGATGACCGAACCGAAATACGGCGCCTGCGGGTCGGTGACGACCGTGCGCGTGTCGCCGGTGGCCTGGAACAGTTGCCGCGCCAGTTCGTCCTGGGCGATGGCTTCCGGTCCGGCGAGCTCGACGATGCCGTTGACGGGTGATCCCACCGCGAAGTCCGCCACGGTCCCGGCGACCTCTTCGGCGGCGACGGGCTGCATGAGCGCGGCGGGCAGGGTGGTCGTCTGGCCCTGCGTTGCGACGTCGGCAATCCCCTTGGTGAACTCGAAGAACTGCGTGGCGCGGACGATGGTGAAGGGCAGGCCGCTGGCGCGAATCAGGTTCTCCTGCACGAGCTTTGCGGCGAAGTAATAGTTGTCCGGCAGGCGGTCCGTGCCGACGATCGAGAGCGCGACGTAATGCTGCACTCCGGCGGCCTTTCCGGTGGTGATGAGATTGCGCGTGGAATGCTTAAAGAACTCCCGCACCGCCGCGGGGGCGAAGGACGGCGAGTTCGCCACGTCCACGACCACCTGCGCACCGCTCAGGGCGGCGGCCAGACCTTCACCGGTGATGGCATTGACGCCCCGGGAGGGTGAAGCCGCCACGGCCTCGTGTCCCTGCTGTTGGAGGCGCGCCACCACCTGCCTGCCGATGAGTCCGCTGCCGCCAATCACCACGATCTTCAGTTTCTTTGTCATAGTCTTGTTTGCATTGAACGTTCGACCGTCAGCAATCCAGACGATTGAACCCTTGGCGGTGTGACAAAACGGGGAAAATCCATTTACGGGATGGGAAGGGCCAGTCGGTTCACCCAATGATGTCCGGGTCGGCCCGGACGGAGCCTTGTCGGGCGGAAGGATGGAATCCCGGCCTACTCCCCCCAGGAGAAGGAGAAACGCTCCCAGCTTTTGCCGCCAACCTGTGGCCAGCTCGGTTCAACCGTTTGCGAGCAGCCTATCCCGAAGGGATTGAGTCATTAAGCCCAGGGTTGGAGCGGAGCGACTACTTTGGGCGGGCGTGAAAAGGAAATCACAACCCCAATGGGGTTGCAGCGGGGAAATTGGGGATTGTTTGGTGGCCGTGCGCCAGAACCAACCCCTTCAGGGTTGAGGTAATGTTTGGGGCGTTGACCCAGGGTAGCGCGTGCCGCGCAACCCTGGGCTGAAGGATGGAATCCCGTTGGGATTCAAAATGGCTGGGGTGTGTCACGCGGCGAGAACCGGGCTAAAATTAGCTGATCACGTTTGACACAATTGCCGAGAGGGATGACCACCGAATTCGTTCGATGGACGGCTTTCTGAACACGTTTTTGCAAATGTGTGACCAGTCATATCTAGATACTCCTTTACTGCTTGCGTAGATGCTTCTTTTAGGCGTGTCAGAGATTTCTGGAAACCCCAATCGTTCCATGTTTTTAGAATGATAACCAAACCCAAGAAACACAAAATTGTCTGATGCTTTGAGCAAACTGCGGGCTGCAGAGAATGCAGCGGTCTTTGTGTTTGCCTCAGAAATGACGACGATACTTTTTGACGCCAACTTTATTCTTTCGTATTGGTCAGGCCGTTCCATCGACATCCAGTGTAGGTGTTCACCCTTATACTTTCCGAGCGTTCCGTGCGGATGGACAACAAACTCCTCGGTTAACCATTCGGCGGCCTTTGACCTGCTGACGCGAAGATTGTTTGCAATCACGCCACAAAAATAGCACTCAAAAGTTCTATCATAATTGAAGGTCACCACCCTCACCCTTTTCTTTTTCAGTGCCGACCATGAGTTGCAGTTTAGAGACTGCCAGAGAGACTCATACCAGTGATCTCTGGGATGATTTGGAGGAAAAAGTTTTTCTTCGTTCTCTTTACCATCTAAGGCCATGGCCATGGCTATTTTTCCAACCGTCATCCAGGTGGGACGCTTTTCAAGAAAGGAATCCACGGTGGAAATTGCTGACATTTGTAAGTCAGCCCGAAATCCCCGAAAGTCCTCTTGTGAAATATTAAATTGCTTCAGCAGTTTCAGATTTGAATCCGTTGTCCGAATCTTTAATACCAAATCCCGCAATTCACGCCCAAGCGGCAAGCCATAAGGTTTGCTTGCCCCAGCCCCAGCTATTATGACAGTCGACTCGGAAGCAGAGTTTGATTGATGTTTTAGCATCCGATCCAAACTTGCTTTCAAGTTCGCATCTGTCACGGATCTGCTCGAGACCATGTCTGCGTATTCATCTAGGGGGGTGCGAGATGGAGGGCGAGCGCGCACAAAAATTTACAACTTCAAATCCTTATCCGTCACCGCACCTTCGCTGGCGCTGGTGACGTGGGCGGCGAATTTGGCGAGCACGCCGCGCGGGTAACGCGGAGCAGGTTTCTTCCATGCTTTCTTGCGCTTGGCCAGTTCCTTCGCGGACACGTCGAGGGTGAGCGTGCGTTTCACGGAGTCGAAGATGATTTTGTCTCCGTTCTTCACGAGGGCGATCGGGCCGCCGACGTAGGATTCCGGCGTCACGTGGCCGACGACGAAGCCGTGGCTGCCGCCGCTGAAACGTCCGTCGGTGATGAGGGCGACGTCTTTGCCGAGGCCTTTGCCCATGATGGCGCTGGTGGGGGCGAGCATTTCACGCATGCCCGGTCCGCCTTTCGGTCCTTCACCGCGGATGACGATGACATGGCCGGCCTTCACCGTGCCGTCGAGGATGGCTTTCAGCGCCTTCTCTTCGCCTTCGAACACGATGGCTTTGCCCGTGAAACCCGTGCCTTCCTTGCCGGTGATCTTTCCGACCGCGCCTTCAGGGGCGAGGTTGCCGTAGAAGATGACAAGGTGGCTGTCCTTCTTGATGGGGTTGTCGAGCGGGCGGATGATCTGCTGGCCGTTCGGATAGGGCTGCACGTTGGCGAGCGTTTCGGCCATGGTTTCGCCGGTGACGGTGAGGCAATCGCCGTGGAGCAATCCGGCGTCGAGCAGCGTCTTCATGAGCGGACGAATGCCGCCGATGGCGACGAGCGCGCTCATGCTGTATTTGCCGCTGGGCTTGAGGTCGGCGAGCACGGGCACGCGTTTGCCGATGCGCGTGAAGTCGTCGATGGTGAGCTTCACGTTCGCCGCGCTTGCGATGGCGAGCAAATGCAGCACGGCATTGGTCGATCCGCCGAGCGCGATGACAACGGTGATGGCGTTCTCAAACGCCTTCTTCGTGAGGATGTCGCGGGGACGAATGCCCTTGCGGAGCATGTCCACGACGGCGGCACCGGCGCGGCGGCAATCATCCATCTTCGCGGGGGAAATGGCGTTTTGCGCGGAGCTGTTGGGCAGGCTCATGCCGAGCGCTTCAATCGCGCTGGCCATGGTGTTGGCGGTATACATGCCGCCGCAGGAGCCCGGCCCCGGAATCGCGCAGGATTCGACCGCGTGCAGTTCTTCGTCGCTGAGCTTGCCCGCAGCGTGTTGACCGACCGCTTCAAAGACGGAGACGATGTCGAGCTCCTTGCCTTTTTCCAGCGAGCCCGCGGGCGGATTGGTCAGGCAGCCGGGCAGAATCGTGCCGCCATAAACGAACACGGCGGGGCGGTTCATGCGGGCCATGCAGATCAGTGCGCCGGGCATGTTCTTGTCGCAACCGCCGATGGCGACATAGCCATCCATGCCGCCGCAACCCACGACGGTTTCGATGGAGTCGGCGATGACTTCGCGCGAGACGAGCGAGTATTTCATGGCTTCGTTGCCGTTCGAAATGCCGTCGGAAACGGTGATGGTGTTGAAGATGATCGCCTTGCCGCCGCCGGCGTTCGCGCCTTTCTCGGCTTCGAGCGCGAGCTTATCAATGTGCATGTTGCACGGCGTGACGTTGCCCCACGTCGAGGCGATGCCGATGAGCGGCTTCTTGAAATCTTCCTCCGTGAAGCCGACGGGATAAAGCATGGAGCGGGCGGCAGCGCGGTTTGGTCCGTCCAGCAACGGGCCGGAAAAGGGCCGGAGGTTGATGTTGTTGGCAGTTTTGGCGGAACCAGATTTCTTTTTCATCGGGCGCGCAGTTTCATCAAAAATCACGATGGGAGCAAGTGGGCACATCGCGGAGGCGGGCAATAGGTGGCTGCGGATGAATCCAGCTTGAGCCGGGTCCGCGTTGCAGGACAGAATCGGGCGTGTCTCGCAAATCCACACCGGCGGCCGCCCGTTTGCCACGCGCCGTGTCCAACGGGCTGTTGCTCGTTGCCGTGCTCGGGCTGGGCGGTGTGATTTGGTGGTGGTCGCAACGTGGCGCCCGCCCAAAAGCGGTCGGGAAGCACGGAAGTTCGGCGTCAGCCTTCCACCTCGAAAATGCCACGAACGTGTATGCCGCCTACGGCGGTTCGGCCAGCTGTCAGGAGTGTCATGCCGAGGAATACGACGCCTGGAAAGATTCACATCACGGACTGGCGGAACGCGCCCCGCTCGCGGCTTTCGATGACGCGGCCTTCGTGCCCGGACGCACCTTCCATCACGGCACCCAGCAAACCACGGTGGGGGCCGCGGGCGGCCGGTATCAACTCACCACTGTGGGATTGCGCGGCAGCAACGAAACGTTCGCCGTGCAACGCGTCATCGGCGTGAATCCGCTGCGACAGATGCTGGTGGCCTTTCCGGGCGGGCGGTTCCAGGCAACCGAGGCGGCCTGGGATCCGCGTTCCAATCAATGGTTCAACGTCTATGGCAACGAGGACCGGAAGCCGGGCGAGTGGGGCCATTGGACCGGTCGCGGCATGAATTGGAATTCGATGTGCGCCGAGTGTCACAACACGCGTTTGCGCAAAAACTACGATGCCGCCACGGACACCTACCACACGACGATGGTGGAAAGCGGCGTTGGTTGTGAATCCTGCCACGGACCGATGAAGGCCCACAACGACTGGCAGCATGCGAACAAGGGCAAGGGAATGACCGATCCGACCGTGCGCAAGATCACGCGCGAGCAGATGTTCGACACCTGCGGCGACTGTCATTCGCGGCGGGCGGAAATCACCGGTGACCCGAAACCCGGCGACAGTTATTGGGATCATCACCTGTTGTCGATCGTGGATGAATCGGATTTGTTCTATCCGGACGGGCAGATTCATGACGAGGACTACGAGTTCACCGCGTTTCTCGGCAGCCGGATGTATAACAAGGGCGTGCGGTGTGTGGATTGTCATGACTTTCACACGATGAAGACGCGGCTGCCGGGGAACCTGTTGTGCCTGAGCTGTCACGCCGTGGGCATGACCAACGCGCCCAACATCGAGCCGGAGAAACACAGCTTTCACCAGGCCAGCAGCGCGGGAAACCTTTGCGTGAACTGCCACATGCCGCAGACAGTTTACATGCAGCGCCACTGGCGGCACGATCACGGGTTCACGATTCCCGATCCGTTGCTCACCAAGCAATTCGGCATCCCCAACGCCTGCGAACGCTGCCACGCAGACAAGGGAACGGATTGGAACCTGGGCTGGGTGGAAAAATGGTATGGCACGAACATGAACCGTCCCTACCGACAGCGGGCGGAAACCACGGCCCGGGCCCGGCTCGGGGACGACGCGGTGCGCGGTCCCTTGCTCACGATGCTGGCGCACGATGATTATCCGTATTGGCGCGCCGTGGCGGCGAACCTCCTGCAACGCTGGGTGGGGCAACCGGACGTGGCCCGCGCCCTGGTGGTGCAGTTGCACGACACCAACGCGCTGGTCCGTCAGATGATCGTGCAATCGCTCGGGACGCTGGCCGAGGCCGGCCGCACCGACATGGTGGCGACGGTGCAGGCGCAGTTGCAGGATCCGTCCCGCAACGTGCGCATCGAGGCGGCGCGACACCTCGGCACCACGTTGGACACGAATTCCCTCGCGGGCTCCGAATATCTCTTTTTCCTCGATCACATCAGTGACCAGCCGCTGGGCCAGATGCAGGCCGGCGTGTTCGAGTTGTTGCGGGGCAACCCGACGAACGCGCTGGCGCATTTTCAAAAGGCCGCAAAATGGGATCCGTATTCAGCCGGCATCCGGCATGAACTGGCCATCGTGCTCAGCCAGTTGGGGCGCGTGGACGACGCCGTGGCGGAGCTGGAAACCGCCGTCAAGCTGGAGCCGCGCAACGCGGAGTTTCACTACAAGCTGGCGCTGGCGTTGAACGACGCCGGCGCCGTGGGCCGCGTCCTGCCCGAGCTGGAGCAGGCCGTCAAACTGGACCCGCAACACGTTCGGGCATGGTATAATCTCGGCCTTGCCCGCAGCGGTCGTGGCGATGACGCGGGCGCCGTGGAGGCGCTGGTGCGGGCCGAATCGATTGACGGCTCCGATCCGCGCATTCCCTACGCCCGGGCCACGGTGCTGGCGCGGTTGGGCCGGCTGGCCGAGGCGCGGCGCGCGGCGCAACGCGCGTTGGAACTGGCTCCCAACGACAGCGCGGCGCGCGCCTTGTTGCAACAACTGGGCGATGTGCCGTAGCGCTTCGGCCGGGAGGGGGCCATGATTTTTATTCTCTCCCGCCGGACATTTGCTTTAATCCCGGCGCCAGACCGAAGTCCGGTGTGAAAACGCTTCATCTCTACATTCTCCGGCAGGTGATCGCCACGTTGCTTATGACGGTGGTGGTGTTCACCTTCGTGCTGCTGTTGGGCAACGCGCTGAAGCAAATCCTGGATCTCATCATCGCGGGGCAGGTGACGGTGGGAGTGTTTACCCAGGCCGTGGGCCTGCTGGTGCCGTGGATTTGGGCGTTCGCGTTGCCCATGGGCATGCTCACGTCCACGCTGCTGGTCTTTGGGCGTTTCAGCGCGGACCAGGAACTCACTGCGGTCCGCGCCAGCGGCATCAGCTTGATTTCGCTCGTGACGCCGGTGTTGCTACTGAGCCTCGCCATGTGCGGCGTCAGCACGCTGGTCAACATGGAGATCGCGCCGCGCAGCCGCGTCGCTTACAAGAATCTCCTGCTTCAACTGAAGGTGGATTTGTCGTCGGTGGTTCTGCCGGAGGGACGTCCAATCAAGGACTTTGAGAAAAACGGCTACATATTTTATGTCGGCAAGAACCGCAACGGCCAGTTGCAAGACGTCACAGTGCTGTTGCTGCCCGACAAGACCAATGTCACCACTACCATTAATGCCCCCCGTGGACAGGTCTTGATCGATGGAACCAACCAGCAACTGCGCATCAAGTTGTTCGACGCACAGTCGGTCATGTTAAACGGGGGCAACGTTCAGAGCATGCTTTTGGGGCAGGGTGACGTGGAGATCGGCCCCATCGATCTTCAGCCCAAGGCCAAACAGACGGAAAAGCCCAGCATCAGCAACATGACCTTCGAACAATTGCGGGCCGAGTTGCGTGATGTGGAGCAGCATTTCAATCTGGCGCCGGACGCGTCGCTGTCCCGGGAGAAGCTGCGCGAACTCAAGGCGCAAATCCAGAAGGCCCGTGACGATTTCACGACGCCGATTCGCGTGCAGTTGCACCGGCAACTGGCGTCGTCCTTTGCCTGTTTTGGTTTTACGTTGCTCGGGATTCCGCTCGGCATTCGCGTGCACCGCCGTGAAACCAACGTGGGCTTCTTCATCGCGCTGATTTTGGTCATGGTTTACTACGGCCTGCTGCTGGTCGGCGCCGGGCTGGACACCCGCCCGGAGTTTGCGCCGCAAATCATCGTGTGGGTGCCAAACTTTCTTTTCCAGGCCATCGGCGCCGTGCTGCTCTGGCGGGCCAACCGCGGGATCTGAACTTTTCCGCATTGACCGCGCGGGCGGGAGGCGTTGTATTCAAGCAACCTCAAATCATTCCAAGCACATGAAAACTCTCTGCTGTCTTGCGGTTCTCGTGGTGTTGCTGCGCGCGGGCAATGTCCACGCGGATGAACTGGCATCCGCCGGTGAAGGCGATGCCGCGCGGCGCGCGGAACTGGCGCCGTTGGAGGGGCATGTGGCACCGGCACTGCAGGTCACCAACTGGGTCAACGGCAGCGCGACCAAGCTGGCGGATTTGCGTGGGAAAATCGTGGTGTTGGATTTTTGGGCCACGTGGTGCGGCCCCTGCATTGCCAGCATTCCGCACAACAACGCGCTGGCCGCCAAGTTCAAGGACCGGGGGGTGGTCTTCATCGGCGTCTGCCACCCGCGGGGTGGTGACAAGATGGCCGAGACGGTGAAGACGAAGGATTTGAAATACCCCACCGCGTGCGACGCGGACGGGACCACCATCAAGGCCTACCACGTGGACAGTTTTCCGGATTACTACATCATCGACCGCCAAGGAAATTTGCGGCTCGCCGACTGCCGGAACGATCAGGTCGAAGCGGTGATTGAAAAGCTGCTCAAGGAACCCTGAAGCCGCGTGCCGGTGAATCAGCCCGCCGTCCGGCGGTGGATTTTGTGCATCGCCGCCTGGTCCGTCGGCTTGATGATCATTTCGTCAATGTTCACATGCGCCGGCCGGCTGGCGACCCACAGCATGGCTTCGGCAACATCTTCGGCCGTCAGCGGGTTCATGCCTTCATAAATCTTCGTGGCGCGGGCCTGGTCCCCTTTGAAACGCACGTTCGCGAACTCGGTGTGCGCGGCGCCGGGATCGATGGTGGTGACGCGGATGCCGGTGCCGTTCAGTTCCAGCCGCAGCACGCGCGTGATTTGCAGTTCGCCGGCTTTTGCGGCGCAATAGACGGCGCCGCCTTCGTAAGCCACGTGTCCGGCCGTCGAGCCGATGTTGATGATGGAACCGCCTGCCGCGTGCCGGAGCAGCGGCAGCGCGGCGCGGGTCATGCGCAACACGCCCAGCACGTTGGTCTGGAGCATGGCTTCCCAGTCTTCATCCTTGCCGTCGGCAACCGGATCCAGTCCCAGCGCGCCGCCGGCGTTGTTGATCAACACGTCCAGTTGAGGAGTGATGGACTTCACCCAACGCACGAATTCCTGAACGCTGGCCGTGTTTGTCACATCGAGCGGATGGCACGATGCGCTTGCCGCTCCGGCCTCGCGCGCGATGCGGGTGACTGTTTCCAAACGGTCGGTCCGGCGTGCGCCGAGCAACAGGTGGGCGCCGGCGTGTGCGAAAACCTTGGCCGCCGCCGCGCCGAAACCGCTGGAGGCGCCGGTGATCAAAACCCATTTGCCATGCAAGTTGGTGCTCATGCGAAGATGTCGATTTTCCGCCCGCAGCGTAACGCACGGGGTTTCGATTTGGGAAGTTTCATTCGCGCCCGCCGGCGGGATGCTACCGGAGGCGCCGGCTTGAACCGTCCGCCTGGACTTCGATTGCCTGCGTGCCGTGCCAGGGAAATTCGTTGCTCACAATGGTCAGCGCGCGCGGCAGCATTTGAATGTCCACGCCGCCCACGTGCAACACCACGGTGCCGGGCAGAAAGGTTGTGTCCTGGAAGATGCATTGCCCGACGGGAACATCAAAGGGCACGGGCCGCGGCTGATTAAAGGCCATTTCCGTGCGCGACAGGGGGGCGTTGGTCACAGGCGCCGCGAACTGAATGACGACGGGGCCAAGCTTCAGGCTTGGCTCGCTGATTTCCAGCGTCAACCGGTGGTCGGCATCGACGGTGAACGCGGTCTGCCACGGCGCGTCAACGGTGCGGCGGCTTTCAATGAACCAGTAACCGACGACATACAAAGTCAGGGCGGCGAGGAAGGCGATGAGCAGGTGTCGTGACAGCCGGTCTCGGTTCATGGATAAACGCTTGGGACGAAAGAAGGAGTTTGAGCAACGCAACGGGCGGTTTGGTGGAGCCGACAGGAATCGAACCTGCGACCTTCTCATTGCGAACGAGACGCTCTACCAACTGAGCTACGACCCCACAAAAACCACCCGCACAAGGTGCGGCGAACGGCCAGACTATGGTGGGAAGCGCCGCGCTTAGGCAAGATTAAAGGCGGCGTCAGGCGGTAATTTTGGGACGGGCTGCCGGGTCAGATCCCGTCCGGGTCCGGTCCGGCAGTAGCGGGCTTTTTCCGTCGCCAAAGCATCCAGGCGGTTGTGGCCAGGCTTAACACGGGACGCAACAGGCGCAACGCCCCACGGCGCTCGCCGCCGAGCGAGCGCCCGGCCAACAGGCCTGCGACCGAAAGGGCGGGCACGAGCCACGAACTGAATTGCCGTGCGCTTTTCAAGGCCTGGTCAAACTGCACGGTTGCTTTCCGGATGTTCTCCGCCTCGGCGCGGAGCACCATCCGGTTCAGCCCGCTTTCAAGAACGAGCGCCTTTTTCTGTTCGCTCAACTCTCGGAATGCTTTTCCTCCAACCATTCGCGATCCTTTCGAAGCTCAGCCCGGGTGGCTGGAAATGCGGTCCAGTTTTTCAGCCTGGCCTGCAAATACCAGACGGCGGCGCCCGTGACGCCTAAATACAGCAACGTCATGATGATGGCGGCCGCCAGCCGGTGCTCTTCTCCTACGGCGAAGAGAATCGTGAAGGTCAGCATGATGAGCGACAACAATCCGAAGCCGATCACCAAACCGACCAGCAAAAGCAGCCCCGCCAGCTTCATGCCCTCTTCCTGTAGCTCAAGGGCAAGCAACTCGGCGCGATTTTGCACAATCGCCGCCACCGTGCGGAGCAACTTCGCTGCGGAGGCGATTACTCCTGGCGGAGAATCGTCTGGAGTGTTGGCCATCGTTTAGCGGCGCGCAACCAGCACGCCAATCAGCAGTCCAACACCAAAGGAAATCCCGATCGATTCATACGGATGGGCGCGAATGACCTTGTCCGTTGCCTTGGCGGCTTCCACCGTTTTATCCTGCAACGTCAGGCACGTGCTTTTGGCCGATTCCAGCGCGCTGGCCAGACGGCTGCGCACTTCGGCCACCTTATCGCTGGCCTGACCGGCGGTGGCCTTTAGAAGATCTTCCGCGTCCCGCATCACGACCTTGAGATCACTGCTGAGTCTCTGATTTGCTTCCTGTGTGGTCATGTTTGTCCTTTCCATTCAGATGGTTTTTGCCTGCGGTTCCCACGGTGGCCGTGATGGCCGGCGGAGCCGCGGCGGTTGTCTCATCTTTCCATTATGTCCATGGGCCTCCGATTGTGAGGTCAGGTTGTCACTGCCATCGCGGGATCGTGCCGCCCGACCTCCAGGTTTGAGAGTCACCGTGACTGCTCCCGTGCCCGGGGCACCTTCGCCCTTTGGGCGGCGCGAAACAATCGGTTGTCTCCTGATAGCGCGTGGGCGCTTCGCGGAGACGTCTGCGCCAATCGCTTAGGCCACGTTCGAAACCCGGCAGGGAAAATGATGCGAATAGTCTGTCAGGATTCAACCCGGCGCGCTTTGCTCCTGCACCAGTTGGTCGATGTAAGTGAGCCAGCGCAGTCCCACGAGGATGCGCGCCCGCAGTTCGACGGGGTTGTGCGGCTTGATGAGGTAGTCATCGGCGCCGCTGGCGAGGCCTTCCTCGATTTCGGGAAGGTGATTCATCGCGCTGCGCAGCACGATGTAACAATACGGCATCAGGTAATCCCGACGGATGTTCTGGGCCAGTTCCAAACCCGACATCGAGTCGCGAAACCGGCGGTCGGTGATGACGATGCGGGCGGGGTGTTGCTGAAAAACCGGCCAGAGTGATTCCGCGCTGGGGAAGGAGCGGACGCGGAAACCGTCCAGCACGAGCGTGTCTTCAATGTGGGAACGGTCTTCGGACTGGCGGATGGCCAGATAAATCAGCGTGTCTCGGGGCACGGCTGTCATGGCTCAAGGTTGCCGGCGCAAAGCCGTCGTTGGACGAGCCGGTGCGACGGACGACTGGGATTCGTGAGAGTGATAGCCCCGGTGGGGGAGGGAAGCAATCTCCTTTGTGCCATTCAACTTTGTCCGGGGGCGGTGCGCGGTTGCGTGTGCCTCGCGCATTGCCAATTGTCGGCGGTCACCTAAATTGCCCGCCAGACATCAGCCACCATGAATCGCTTCTACGAGGAACTCGTCCGGGCGGCGACGGCCGGCACGCCCTTTGTGCTGGCGTTGATAGCGGGCGTCAAAGGTTCCAGTCCGCAACGGCAGGGGGCGAAGGCGCTGTTCTTCGCTGATGGTCGCGTGGTGGGCACGCTGGGCGGGGGATGTCTCGAAGCGGAAGTGCATGCCCGGGCCCGCAAGGCATTGCAGACCGGGCAGCCAGCGCGCTTTGAAATGGTTTTGGATCACATCTTCGGTTGGGACGATGGATTGATTTGCGGCGGCAGCGTGCATGGTCTGATCCTTCCCCAGGCGGCGGGCGCCGTGGAAATCTGGCGAATGGCGGCGGCAGCCGTCGAGCCGCGTGAATGGGGCGTAACCAAGGATTATTCCATCGACTGGGTTGGCAACGAGGCGGGCGTCGACTGGTTGTATCGGGAAACCGTGGCCGCGCCGCCCCGCTTGTGGATTGCCGGCTCGGGGCACGTCGCGCAGGCGGTGGTTCCGTTGGCGCTGCAACTGGAGTTTGCCGTGACGGTGTTCGATGACCGGCCTGAGCTGGCGAATCACCAGTGGTTTCCGCCGGCGACCGAACTCCGGGTGGGCGGCTGGCATGAACTCTTGAAGGTGCCGTTGCCGGCGCAGCCGACGTATGGTTTGATCGTCACCCGCGGCCATCAACACGATGCCCTGGTCCTGTCGGAATGGATTCACCGGCCGTTCGTTTTTCTGGGCATGATCGGCAGCCGCCGCAAGGCCCGGTTGATTCGTGAACAATTCCTCCGGCAGTCGGTTGCAACCGTGGAGCAGCTGGATAAAGTATCCTGTCCGGTCGGCCTCGACATCCGGGCGCGAAGCACGCCGGAAATCGCGGTCAGCATCCTGGCGCAATTCATCCAAAAGCGAGCCGAACATGTCAGCGACAAAGAACCTCTTCATCAGCCTGTGTCTAAGCCTCAGCTGGCTCGCGGCGTCTAGCACGCTCGCGGGACAACCGCAGGGAAAACTCATCGAACTGCATTCCTGCGAAGTTTACGCGGGTGCATGCACCGTGTCCGGGCAGGTCACCTTGAGCGGTCGCCACGTGCTGCAAATTTGGGATGTGACGGCCGGGGACTGGCAGGGCGTCAACCTTGCCGGCCTGCGATTTGCGGTATTGGCGGCGGGCCGGGAAAATCTGGCGGCGGAAAACTCGCATGCCGATCAGGCGGTTGTTTATCTGCCGGACCAGGCCAGCCACGTCCAGCAACGGGCGCTCGTGGACTGGGTCAAGACGCGCAATCCACAACTTGCGGCCGCGCATCTGCAGACGCGCGTGGTGCCCATCTCGTTGACGAGTTCTACCAACGGCGCCGCGTTCCAGGCCGGTGCCTTTGTCGCGCTCAGAACGGCTGCGTTGGGCAACTGTGAGAACCGGGTTTGCGGCGAATCGCTCTGGTATCAGCCCAGCACGCCGACTTCCGTTTTCACCGTGGCGCTGAACGAGAGCTCGACGATTCAGGAGCCGCTGATGAAGCTGACTTGGGAGGACTTTGGGAAACGCAGCGTGTTCGTGGCCCGCTTCGGCGTCACGGAAACGGCCAGCAGCCACTTCGTTCAGTCTTCCGACTGGTGCGGTGCGTCGGGCGTTCTTTTTTAGATGCGACCCGACCGGAGCACGAGTCCCATGGCATCGGAATCACTCCCCGCAAGCGGACCCGCGCTGGGGGTGGTGATTCTTGCCGCCGGCGCTTCCGTGCGCATGGGCCGCCCCAAGTTGCTGCTGCCGTGGCGCGGCACGTCCATCATCGGTCACCTGATTGCCCAATGGCACGAACCGGGCGCGGCTCAAATTGCTGTCGTTTGCCGGCCAGGCGATGCAGCGATGCAAGCCGAACTGGATCGGCTGGCTTTTCCACGGGCGGACCGAATTCACAATCCGAACGCCGGGCAGGGGATGTTCAGTTCGGTTCAATGTGCCGCCCGCTGGCCCGGCTGGCGGGATGCCCTGACGGGATGGGCCGTTGTTTTGGGTGACCAGCCCCATCTTCAAACGGGCACGCTCCGGCAGCTTGTTGCGTTGCATGAAAAGCATCCCGCCGCCATTGGTCAGCCACGTTTCGGAGAGCGGGTGGGTCATCCGGTGATTCTTCCGCGGACCGCTTTTGCCGGCTTGCGAACCACGGCGACAGCGACGCTGAAGGACTTTTTAAGCGAAACTATCGGTGAAAAGATTGAATGCGTCGTTGACGACGCCGGTCTCAGACTTGACTTGGACCGGCCCGAAGATTACGAGAAGGCATTGAACCTCTACTCCCGCACCTCATGAGCGATTTTGACTCCGCCCAACCGGGTTCGTTCTCCCGCCGTAATTTCATCAAAAGCCTCGGCACCACGGCCGTCGCCACCGCCGCCGCCCGGGCGCAGGCGGTCGCCGCCGAACTGGAAAAGGTCAATGGCGAAAAAATCGTGGGGCCCGAACCGGTGCCCGTGGCGTTGCAGGTCAACGGCGAAACCCTGCGGTTGCAACTGGAGCCGCGCGTCACGCTGCTGGATGCCTTGCGGAATTATTCGAGCCTGACCGGCGCCAAGGAAGGTTGTGATCGCGCGGGCTGCGGCGCGTGCACGGTGATGCTGGGCGAGGTGCCGGTTTACGCCTGCCAAAAACTGGCCATCGAAGCGCAGGGCCAGCCCATCACCACGGTGGAAGGACTGGCCAAGAATGGTGAATTGACGCCGGTGCAGCGGGCCTTTTTGGAGAAGGACGCGCTCATGTGCGGTTATTGCACGCCGGGATTTGTCATGAGCGTGACGGCGTTGTTGAAGAAGCATCCGCGGCCCACGGCGGAGCAGGTGCGGCACGTCTGCGCGGGGAATCTCTGCCGGTGCGGCACTCAGCCGCGCATCATCGAGGCCGCGTTGCAGGCGGCGGGCGTCAATCCGGTTCGCACCACCCAAACGGAGGTCATCGACTATGCCCAGCTGGCCTAAGGAAACGAAATACATCGGCCACGAGACGCATCGCATCGATGCGCCCGTCAAACTGACCGGCAAAGCCCGTTACTCGTCCGACATCCAGGCCGAGGGCTGGCTCTACGGCATGATCCTGCGATCAAAGTGGCCGGCGGCAAAAATCACGAGTCTCAATCTGGCCCCGGCGTTGAAGGTTCCGGGCATCAAGGCCGCAGTCACCGTCAAGGACGGCGAGCGCATCGTTCGCTACTACGGCGAGGAACTGGCGGCCGTGGCCGGCACCTCCAAGCAAGCCTGCCTCGATGCGTTGCACGCCATCGAAGTCGAGGCGAAGGAGCTGCCGTTCGTAGTGCATGAGCCGGACGCGATGAAACCCGATGCACCGGGCGTTTGGGAAGGTTCGGCCAACGCCTCGAAACCGCGCGTTCGCGAACAGGGGGAAGTGGACAAGGCGTTCTCTGAGTGCGCGGCCGTCATTGAAGGTTTTTATACGACGCCCGTGCAGATTCATCATCCGATGGAAACGCACGGCGCCACCGTTTCGTGGACGGATGAAGGTGTTACCGCGTGGGCTTCCACCCAGGGCATCAGCAGTGTGCGCGACGGTCTGGCCGGTGGCTTGCAACTGGACCACAGCCGTGTTCGCGTCATCACCGATCACATGGGCGGCGGGTTTGGCGCGAAGTTCGGGGCCGGCGTCGAGATGCTGCTTGCGGCGCGCCTGTCCCGGGAGGCCAAGGCGCCGGTTCGTTTGATGCTGACCCGCTTTGATCAGGGGCTGTCCGTGGGCAACCGTCCGTCGAGCTTTCAGAAGATCAAACTGGGTGCGAAGGCGGACGGCACGTTGCACGCCTACGAACTCGACAATTACGGCACAGCAGGCATCGGCAGCGGCGGCGCCTCCGAAGGCGGTGGTTCGGGGGTGGATTTTCCGGCGCCCTACATTTACCGGATTCCGAACACCCGCGTGAATCACACCGTGGTCGCGGTGAACGCCGGTTCTGCGCGGGCGTTCCGCGCGCCGGGCCACCCGCCGGCATCCTACGGAATGGAGTGCGCGATGGACGACCTGGCGGTGAAACTGGGCATCGATCCGCTGGCCCTGCGCATCAAAAATGACTCCAGCGAAATTCGCCAGCGCGAATACAAGCTCGGGGCGGAGCGCTTTGGCTGGAAACAAAAATACCGTCCACCCGGCACGTCGCCTGGGCCAATCAAAACCGGCGTTGGTTGTGGCGCGGCCACGTGGGGCGGGGGCGGCAGCCGGAGCACGCGGGGTGAAGCCCAGGTCAATCCTGACGGCAGCATTGAGGTGCGCCTGGGGGTGCAGGACATTGGCACCGGAACCCGCACGGTGATTGCCGTGATTGCCGCCGAGCTGCTGGGCCTGCGGCCCGACCAGATAACCGTCAAAATCGGCGACACCAATTACCCTCCCGGTCCGGGCAGCGGGGGCAGCACCACGTGTGCATCGGTTTCGCCCACGGTGCATGACATCTGCACGAAGGCGCTGGAACAGTTGCAGACGCAGACGGGCGTCGCGGATGCGCGCGGCGCCAACTGGTTCGCCACCTGCAAGAAGCTCGGCGTCGAACCCATGATTGTTCACGGCGGCTGGCAGCAGGGCCTTTCCTCCAGTGGCGTGGGCGGGGTGCAGTTTGCCGAAGTTGCGGTGGATACGGAAACCGGCCTGATCACCGTCAAGAAAATCACGTGTGTGCAGGATTGCGGGTTGATCATCGACAAGCTGACCGCCGAAAGCCAGGTGAACGGCGGCATTATCATGGGCATGGGATACGCGCTTTACGAAGAGCGTGTGCTGGATGCGCTTTCGGGGGTGCTCCTGAATCCCAACTTCGAAACCTACAAGTTGCCGGGCATTGCGGATGTGCCGGAGATTGACGTGGTGCTTTTGAACATGCCTGAACGGGGTGTCATTGGCTTGGGTGAGCCCGTGACGATTCCCACCGCCGGCGCCATTGCGAATGCGGTGGCCAACGCCATCGGCACGCGCGTGCCCAGTCTGCCCATCACGACCGCCAAGGTGCTGGCCGCACTGGGCAAAGTCCCCAAAGCCAGTTCCTGAACATGAAAGCCTTTGAATATGCCACCGCCCTGTCCACGGACTCCGCCCAGCAAATGGTGGACGGGCACGGCGAATACCTTGCCGGCGGCAACGATTTGCTGGGGCGGCTGAAGGATTACCTCACCGACGCCGGCCGGCTCGTCAACATCAAGTCGCTGCCTGGACTGAACCGCATCGAAAAGGGCGGCACGCATTGGACTCTTGGCGCGCTCGTGACCATCGCCCAACTCGAGGACGACCCGGAGCTCGGCCGGACGTTTCCGGGCCTGCAACATGCGGCGGCTGAAATCGCCTCACAGCAAATTCGCAACGTGGCCACGGTCGGCGGAAACCTCGCGCAACATTCACGCTGCTGGTATTATCGTCAGCGCGACACGGTCTGCCTCAAGAAGCACGGCGACCTCTGTTACGCCCGTCACGGCGACAATCGCTACCACAGTCTGTTTTCCGGCAACACCTGCATCAGCCCGGTCGTTTCCAATCTTGCCACCATGCTGGCCGCGCTCGACGCAACGGTGCTGGTGCAGCGGGAAGGCAAGCCCGTGCGCCTGAGCATTGCCGAGCTTTACGAGCGCGCATGGGAGAATCCCACCGCCCACAACTCGTTGCAGCATGGCGACCTGATTTTGCAGGTGGAAATTCCGACCGCCCGGCCGCAGAGCGCCTACCTGCAGGTGAGCGACAAGCACGAGTTTGACTGGGCGCTGGTCAGTTGCGCCGCCGCGGCGAAGGTCAGCCAGGGCAAACTCAGTCAGGCCCGCGTGGCACTGGGTTGCATAGCCCCGGTTCCGCATCAAGTTCAGGCCGCAAATGTGTTTCTGGAAGGCAAGGTCCTGGATGAGGACACCGTCACGCACGCGGCCGATTTGATTCTGAAGGACGCGCAGCCGCTGGCGTTCAATGGTTACAAAGTGCCGCTGGCGCATGCGCTCATCCGCCGCACCCTCCTAAAGTTGAAAGGCTGAAGCCATGAACCGCCCACTTTGCAAACATCTCCGCACCAAATCCCTTTACGTTGGCGTTGCGCCGCAGGACGCCTTTGCGGACAAGGAAGGGGAACGCGCGTCACCATGCCATTTTTGGTGCAACCGGACCCAGACCGTCGTGGGTGTGGATGACCGGCCCGTTCACAAGGCCACGTGCGATTCCTCGCGTTCATGCTTCGAGGATTGAAGTTCTGCTTTGCAATCGCTGCGCTCAAGTTGGGGTTTGCCGCGAGCAATGCGCCTGTTTGTCTTCAAGCTTGGGAATGTTCACTTGACGAACCGCAGATAGGCCGCTTTGCTGGGCGCCGTTCGCTTTAGGGCGGACTTCAGTCCTCCGGCAATTTAGTTTCTCCGCCGGGTCTTCGGACGCCAGCTTAGCTCAGTGGTAGAGCAACGGTTTTGTAAACCGTCGGTCGTCGGTTCAAATCCGACAGCTGGCTCCAGTTCTTGATGCCCGGGTGCCAGAGATTTTCACCAACGGCTGTCGCCTGTCATTCATCGACGGATAAAAGGACGATTCAAACTTGCAGTGATGCCGTCGCCTGCGGCGAGATGTTCCGGGTTGCTTTTGACTTCGGGAGGCTGGGTTGCGACGGCAGCGGGGGGGGGGCATATAAGGGAGTTTGCCAGGCTGACAATTGGACATTTCGATTTTGGATGTTTTCCTCTCTTGCACAAATCGCCCACGAGGTGCTTCCCTCCGTAAGCATCTATTCGACGCTTCCGGCGCGGGCCTTGCTTTGCGCACGTTCGCGCCAGGTGCCGGGTGTCAGGCCGACTTTCTTGTGGAAAATCCGGGAAAAGTATTGGGGATCTTCGAAGCCGATGCGCAGCGCGATTTCCTTCAGGGAGAGGCTGCTTTGACTCAGCAAGTCACGGGCGCACGCCAGGCGTATGTCCAACAGGTAGTGATGCGGACTCAAACCGGTGTGGTGAGTGAAGGCTCGGCGGAACCAGCGATAGCTGACGTTGAGTTCGGCTGCGAGTTCGGTCATGTCAATTGGTTGCTCCAAGGACGCGCGCAGCCGCTCCATCGCGCGATGGATGATTCGTTGCCCGGGATCCTCGCCGGTGAACTTGGATTGCTGCACGGAATACAGCCGTGCCAGGATCTGCAAGGTCGTGCCGGCGAGCTGTTGTTGGAGCGCCGGAGCATTGGCGCGGACGGACGCCATGATGTCGCTGAACAGGCTCAGCATTTTGGCTTCGGTGCCCGAGCGCAGCACGGGTCGGCCGGTGGTGAAAAATCCGTTTCGCACCAGATGCCGGGCCAGGTTGCCGTTGAACCCGATCCAATGCTCCGTCCAGCCCGTGGCGGGGTCGGGGGCGTAGCTGTGCCATACGCCGGGGAAGAGCAGGAAAACGGTGCCTGCCTCGATGGTTGAACGCCGGGAGGAGCCAGACTTGAACCAGCCCCGGCCGGCGGAGATGTAAACAATCTGGTGTTCCTGCAGCACGCGGCCTCCGGGCATTTGAAAGCGATATTTTTTCGGATGGGTGGCTGGAGGGTAGGCGGTGCCGGGACCAAGGTGGGATTCGCCCACCGTGGTGACGAAGAGGCCCCAATCCCGGTCGCGCTCCGCAACGGGGAAATAGCGATAGAAAGTTCGGCTGCTGTCCACAGGCATAGTTGCCCCCGCAACTGCAAGGCCGGATGCCGCGGGGCCATCTCCTGCGTTGCGCCGGAACGCGCACTGGCCATTCAACCGAAGTCATCACCAGTGCGGGGTGGAAAACCTATAACGACGCCCTTCCGGACGCGCAATGGCTTTTTGCGGTTTCAGTGCAGCAAGGTTGTCAGCATACTTGGGTGCACTCGATGCCCAGGAGCGCCGCCAGTTTATGCAGCTTGTGGGCGATGTGGCCGACGCCCACCGCACAGTGATGCGCGGGGCCATGGGCATTCCACTCAGTGACGAAGCGTCGGGCTCCAATTGGAAACCGGTAACGGCTGTTGGTGTTGCCAATTTCGAGAATCGGTCCGGGCACGGACTCGGCTTCGGCGGTGAGCAGTTTGAGCCGTCCTTCAGCCGTTTGCACCACGGCGAGCAGGGTCACCGGCCCATGCTTGACGGACATTTCCACGGACAAGCCGCGGCCGACCTTGCCATGATAAACGCGCAACGGCCGCACCTTGGTCCTGCCTTCGGCAATGGCCATGTGGCCCGGCCCGTCGTGCCCCATCAGCACGACATCGTGGTTGAAGTCCATCGTGTAGTATTCGGTGAATGAACCGCCGGCTCCGAAGCTGTCCATGATCTTCATCGCTTGGGCGTTCTTGACCTCGTATTCGCCGGCCACGGGGATGCCCCGTGCGGTGAGCAGCGAGGTGCCGAGAATGATGGAGCTGATGGTGTCGGCGTTGTCTGGCTGGCCGGTGCCCTGGTAGTAATACGCCAGGGAACCCAGTTTGTGCGACGCCACCAGGCGGTCCAGCGCGACCGAAGTGCGGGCTGCCCGTTCGAGTTCCGTCGGGGCGCAATCGGGCTGGATCTCGAAGGCCGCCCGAAACTCCGCCAGTTTGCGTTTGATGGCGTCGGCGCGGACTTCCCGGCGCAACGCGGCCAGTTCATCCACTTCGATGATTTCCGCATGGCCGCCAAAAACGGCGCATTGCAGCGTGACATCCGAGTAAATGTCGAGCATGCCGCCGTAGTAATGCCCCATCAGGCCGAGCCGGTTGTGGAACATGATCTGGGCCACGCGCGCCGCGTCAATCCACGCATCGATTTCCTCCCAGGCGGATTCATTATCGAGAAGTGTGCCGGTGATTTGGTGAAAACCGATTCTTGCGCGATGAAACACATTGGCCAGCTCCGGCACTGGACAGGCTCCGCAATGCGCCAGCCATTCGCCCGTCATGGCGGTCCGATCTCCCATCCGATTGAAACGGTCATAATCAATCGCAGCCGCCGGCTGAAGATTGAGCACGATGACCGGAACTTTCGCCCGTTGCACAACGGGCAGCACGGTCGAAGACAGCGCATAGGTCGTGGCTTGGAGAAAAATCAGGTCCACGTCCTCCTGGCGGAAGCGGTGCCCGGCGGCCAGCGCCTTGGGTGGGCTGTCAATGAGACCGAGATTGACCACTTCCACTCCGTCGCGTTCCAACCGGCCATGCGTCACCCGCAGATACCCTTCGAGCCGCCGTTTCAGGCCCTTGAATTGGGACCAATACGCTTCGAGCCCGATGCCAAACAGACCAACGCGGAGAGGCGGCAAATCCTGCTGGGAAACGCTCCATCGCGCTCCTTCCGCGACTGGTCGCCGCACGGTCGCCGATGCCAAACTCTGGCGCCGTTGGGAGGTTTTCGCCCGAGCGAGGCGACCAACAGGTGGGGCCGTGTTTCCGCCCCTGGTGGTTCGATGGTTCATAGTCATCGGGTAATTTTACCCCGCCGCGAACCGTTTCCGCATTGGACGTGCTGGCCATTTCGTTGGACTTTCTGACCGGGTTGCTCTTCCTGCGGTTCAGCAGCTTGGACGGCGTATCGTGGGAAGCCGCCGGAGACCAACAAACGAACGCGGGGGAAAACCGCTTCGGACGGTTGATCCCGGTGAGTTGAATCGGACCCGACGAAGGCGCTGGCTTTGAATCGGTGCGATCCGTGGCTCGAAGTCTTCTTCTCCGCATCGAGTTTGCCTTTCCGCGCCGGGTGAATGCGCCGTGACCACACATCAAGGGTGTCAGAAACCGGGAAGGGTTCGGGACGAAATTGTCAGACGATTCCGTTTGTTGTTGGCCACGAAGGCAATTGTGAGATTCACCATTCTTCTGGTGAATTGCCCGGGCGTTTGCCTGCATTGGCGTCACTGCCGGAAAATTTCGATCAGCAGGGTCGAGCCAACCACGAGCAGCCCGGCAAAAATAACCCGATAAAATCGCCGGCCTTCCATGCGCTGATTGGCGATGCGTCCCAACAGCACTGCCACCACCAGGCCGGGAAGTGACCACACATAAAACCGGCTTACGTCGCGCGTCCAGAGGCCCGCGTTCCAGAGGCCGAACATCACCACGGCGCTGGCCACGAGAAAATAACCCTGCAGGGTCGCGCGAAATCGCACCGGCGACCACTTGCACAAGGCGCCATAAACGACCAGCGGCGGACCATTCATTCCGTAGGCGCCGCCGAGGATTCCCGACGTGAAACCAAACAGCCACGCGAACCGGTCGTCGCTCAGTTCGCCCGCCGTTCCGCCGTGCAGCGAGTAAATTGAGAACGCCAGAATCATCAGTGCGAGCAGCGCTTTGACCGCGGCTTCGGGCGTCACTTGGAGCAGCCACAATCCGACCGGAATGCCGAGCAGGCTGGAGATGATCAATTTGCCGGCGCTGAACACATGCACGTGCTTCCAATCCTGCGCCACAACCATCGCCGCGATGGTAATGGACGCGAGAACCGCCAAGGGGACGGCAATTTTGACGGGGACCATCAAGGCCAGCACCGGCACGCTGACGAGCGCTTCGCCGAAGCCGAACGTGGAACGGACCAGCGTTGCCCCGAACAACACCAGCGGCACGACAATCGCAAGGAAATCTGGCCGTGACGCGACCGTCATTCCCCGAACCTCGTTTTCAATTTCCCTTCCAGGTAAATCTTCAACACCGCGGCGTTGTTGTGTTCGAGGTCGTGCGCACCGAACAACAGCGTCACGTCGCCGGATTTGGCAGCGTCCAGCAACGGCCGCCACGCGGCAGGCTGCCCGTCGAGTTCGATGCGGTAGCGGCGCTGAAATTCCTTCCACTTCGCCGGATCGTGATTGAACCACTGGCGCAATTCCTTGCTGGGCGCTGCGTCTTTGATCCAGGCGGTCAGGCGGAGCGCCTCTTTTTTGACGCCACGCGGCCAAAGACGGTCCACCAGGAAGCGGCGCCCGTCCGCCTTCGCAGGGGGCTCATAGGCTCGCTTGGTTCGAATCATGACGCGTATTGGCAATTGGTTTCGTTTCGTCCGGCGGGCGGCCCTCATTCGAGTTCCGCGCCTCCGAGTCCACCCGGTTGACGAACAAGTAGAGACCGGTGCAAGTCAGCAGAAGCAGGCCGGAGACGATTGCCGCGGGCAGCGCCACGGAGCGGTGGCCGGCGAGATACGCTTCGAGCGTCGCGGTGAGCAGCCACATCTGGACGATCAGCAGCAGCGCAATCAGCGCCAGCGCGCCGTCAATGGCGGTCAACCCTTGCTTGCGGGTCGGCGGGGTTCGCTCGGACATGACCTAACTTTCAGTTGTCGTTTCCATCGCGACGGCGACCAGGTGGTCGCCTTCCCGCTTCAACACCACGCGAGGCAGCGGGCGGGTCGGCGGTCCTTGGAGGACATTCCCGGTTTTGACCGCAAAGTAGCCTTCGTGACACGGACACTCGATGCGTTTCCTTTCCGGGGCGTAATAGACTGCGCACGACAGGTGCGTGCATTTCTGGCTGTAAGCCACGAAGGTTTCTGCGTCGGGACGAATCAGGATGCACGGATCTTTTTCCGTGGGATAACGAAACAGGCGAACGCCTCCGACCGGGATTTCATTCACGTCTGCCACGGTTTTTTGAGGATAAACCGGCTGCTTGTATAACCAGGCGCGGACGGTGATCCACACGTTGCCCACGAACATTCCGAGGCTCGTCAGGACAAGGAACTTGGTGAACTGGCGACGGCTGACATAGCGTTCGTCCGCAGCGCGAATGGAAAACTCATCCTGCCACAGCGGTTCTTTGCTCGTTTGTCGAAACAGTTTCATGGTTTTGCCTCCCAGATGTAATCGGCGACGTCCACCGAAACGGCGTTTTCGTCCGGCGGCACCATCATGTGGACCTTGGTGGTCACCCGCTGCCTGCCGAATTGAAAAACGTTTGTCGGCTTTTCGCGACGGCTTCGTTCGATCTGCTCGCGCGGCACGAAAGCCAGCGCCTGACTCGGACAAACGGTGGCGCACATGGGGCGCTTGCCGGCCGAGGTCCGGTCGTAGCACATGTCGCATTTCATCATCTGCTCCAGCTCGGTCATCATCTTCGGGATGCCGAAGGGGCATGCCAGCACGCAATTCGAACACGCGATGCACCGCGGCTTGAGCGAGGACTGCACCACGCCGTCCTCGGTCTTCTTGATTGCGTCCGCCGGACAAACCTTGGCGCACGTCGGGTCGTCACAGTGCATGCAGACAAACGGGACGGTCGCGATGGTGTTCGCCCGATCCAGATAATCCACATGAATCATGGGCGTGCCGCGATGCGTTTCGCATTCGGCACACGCGTTCACGCACGACTGACAGCCGATGCAGCGTGAGGGGTCAACGTAAAACTCGTAGCCGAACATCTCAGTTTCCTCAGTCGGATTGCTTGCCCGCCCATTCCGGAGGAGTCTCCGCTTTGCGAATCCGGCAGGCTGAAACCTTGAACTCAGGAATTTTGCTGCGCGGATCCAATGTGCGATGGGTCAATTTGTTTGCGCTCTTTTTCCCAGCCCAATGGTAAGGAATAAAAACCGTGTCCGGCCGAATTGTGCGCACCACCATCGCGCGCAGGATGATTTCCGCGCGCCGCGTGGTGATCGCCACCCAGTCGCCGTCTTTGATTCCTTGCTGCTCCGCGAGGCGCGGATGAATCTCCAATCGCGGTTCGGGATACTGGTCCACCAGCGCGCCAATCCGGCGGGTTTGGGTTCCGGAAAGGTATTGGCTCACGACCCGGCCGGTGGTGAGGTAAACGGGGAATTCTTCGTTCACTGGATCGCCGCTCTCCCGATAGGGCGTCGGCATGAACCGCAGTTTTCCGTCTTCGTGGAATGATTTCCGGTCCTCGAACAACCGCGGCGTGCCGGGATGGTCGAGCGTCGGGCACGGCCAGAAGACGCCCATCTGCCGGTCAATTTTTTCGTAGGTGATGCCGTAATAATCCGCATGGCCGCCGCGGGAGGCTTCGCGCAGTTCATCAAAAATCTGCCGCGACGATTGATACGGGAAAAACTTTTCCTTCCCGAGCCGCCGCGCGAGATCGCAGTAAATTTCCCAGTCCACCCGCGCGTTGCCTGGCGGATCCACGGCGCGCTGAATGTGAATCACCCGGCCTTCCACGTTTGCCGTCACGCCTTCGTCTTCTTCCTGCAAACTGCCCGCCAGCACGACGTCGGCATGATGCGCGGTTTCTGACAAAAAGAAGTCCACGACGCCGAAAAACTCCAGCTTCTCCAGCGCTTCCCGGGTGAAATCGGCATTGGGCAACGAAACCAGCGGGTTGAAGCACATCGAAAGCAGCCCTTTGATTTCACCGCGATGAATGGCTTCCATGATTTCTTGGGCGGAATAACCTGCCTGCGGAATCTCGTCAGGCGAAATGCCCCAGACTTTCGCCACGTGCGCCCGGCCTTCGGGATCGTTGATCATCCGCTGGCCGGGAAGTTGGTCGCATTTTTGTCCGTGCTCGCGCCCGCCCTGGCCGTTGCCCTGGCCGGTGATCATCATGCAGCCGGCGCCTTCGCGGCCCAGATTTCCGGTGGCCAGACACAGGTTGATGATGGCCGAACAGTTTTCCACGCCCTTCGATTGATGCTCGATGCCGCGCGCGTGCAACGCGATCGCACGTTCGGCCTCGCCAAACCAGTGCGCCGCTTTTTCAATCGCATCCGGCGGCACTCCGGTCAGGTCGGCGGCTTTTTTCGGATCGTATTGCCTGACCATGTCCGCCACCGCGTCGAAGCCCGAAGTGTATTGTTCAATGAATTCGCGATCCTCCAGCCCGTCGCGCAAAATGACGTGCAGCAGGCTCATCAACAAGATGACGTCCATGCCCGGGCGCACCGGCAGATACAAATCCGCATTGCGCGTGATCGGCGTCATGCGCGGGTCAATGACGATGAGTTTTCCACCGTTATCGCGGCAGCGCCACACGTAGTCGGTTGTGATGGGCGAGCATTCGGCAACGTTGGAACCGGCGATGAGCAGCACCTGCGCTTTGGGAATGTCACTCCATGGGTTGGGCGCGCGATCCACACCGAACGCGAGTTTGTAGGCGACGCCGGCCGAAACCATGCAGAGCCGGCCGTTGTAATCAATATGCCGAGTGCCCAGCGCGACGCGTGCAAATTTGCCCAGCAGATAGGACTTCTCGGTCGTCAACGAAGCGCCGCCGTAAATCGCCACCGCGTCCTTGCCGTAACGCTCCTGAATCTCCCGCATCCGGCGCGTGGTGAAATCCAGAGCCTCGTCCCACGTGGCGGTTCGAAAACCTTTATCGGTCCGCAGCAGCGGATCGAGCAGTCGATCGGGATGATTGCTCTGCAAGTAGCGTTTCACGCCCTTGGGACAAAGCATGCCGCGGTTGAAGGGGAACTCTTCCCACGGTTCAAAGCCGATGACCTGATTGCCGCGAATCTTGAGCTGGATGCCGCATTGCTGGCCGCAGAAGCAGCAATGCGTTTTCACGAGACGTTCGGCCGGATTGCGGGACTCGTCGCGCCAGCCACCGGGCGGCACGTAGTTCAGGTGCGGGCCGAAGCGCTCCGTCAATTCTGCAACTGGCAGCGGCGGTTTAGCCATGGTGTTGCTCCTTCATTCTCAATTGTGCCGATGCGATGGCTTTGCGTTTGCACGCCGGGCAAAGTCCCTGCCAGTGTCCGGCTGGTCCGGGCATGGAATAGTCGAAACCGAGTTGCCCCAACACGATGCGCAAATCATCCACGTGCATTCGCGAGGCAAAGCGCTCACCACAGCGTGCGCAGTGGGTTCCTTCATCCTTGTCGCCGGCTGCGTGGTAAAACTTCACGCCCAATTGGGCGGGCCGCTGGAAAATGTGAAAGAACTTGCCGAACGGCAGGAACAACAGCGCGGCTATGACCGTGATCGCGTGGAGAATTGAAAGGAAGCCGTAATAATTGCCGCGCAGCCAAAGCGTCGAAACCGTCAATGCCAGACCGGTAATCGAAATCGCGAACAGGAGAATGATCGGCAGAAAATCCATCGCGAAGGATTGCACCGCCTGCGCGCCGCGATCCAGCATGCGGCGCCACAGCGACAGCGCGATGCCCGTGATCACCAGAAGCGCGGCGAAATCCAGTCCGTGAAAGATTACCCACGAGACGATGGTGCGGATTTTGAACCACATCGCCGGAAAGCCAAAAAGATAGCCGATGTAGGTCATCTGGTCGTTGGGCGCGGATTCAAAATAAATCCATCCAAACACGAGCGGGAAGGTGATGGCTGCGGCGAGCACGCAGCCCCAAAACAAGAACTGATGCATCCACCAGCGCAGCCGCGAACGGCGGTAAATGAATGTCTGCCAGGCAATGTTCCGCGTCGCCAGCACGGAGGTTCGTGTGAGCGCCCGGAAAATCCCTTCCTTCCGGAACATCTCCCAGCCACGCCGCCAGAAGAGTTTTGTGGGCGGCTTTTGCAACCAGACGTAATAGTGATAGGTCACGCCCCACCAGGAAAAAATGCACGCGAACGTATAGACGACCAGGGCGGCATCAAACGTTTCGAGATTTCGCGAGCCAACCACAATCGCCGCCACGAGAATGCCGGTCCACATCGTGGCCCAGGCGGCGGCGCGCAGGCGGTCGGCGGTTCGCGTGAACTCCGCCGGCAAACGCAATTCGACCTGCTCCTGGCGCGACAGGAAGACTTTCCGGTTGATCAACCACAGGACAACTGCGGTCGCTGAAAACAGCAGGAAACCCGGCCAGATGATGTTGAACTGCTGGCGAAAGAACCCGAGCAGCAACGGCGGGAAAAAACCTCCAATTCCGCCCAGCGCGCCGACCAAGCCGCCGACCGTTCCGGTTTCCTTCGGGAAAAACTGTGGCACAAGCTTGAACACGGCGCCGTTCCCGAGCCCCAGCAGCGCGGCGCATCCCAGCGCGCCGACCGTGAACGGGACGATTGCGGGCCAGGCAAGCAGCAGCGCAAACAATGCGATGCCCAGAAACACACCGGCCAGAACACGAGCCCCACCGATGCGGTCCGAAAGCCATCCACCAACCGGTCGCAACAGGGTGGCGACGACCACAAAGCCCGCCGCGCGAAAACCCGCGTCCATGATGCTCAACCCGAAATCATCGCGCAGCAACAGTGGCAGATAGATCGAGAAGGCAACGAATCCACCGAAGGTCAGGAAATAAAACGCTGCCAGCGCCCAGGAAAGTTTCTCCCGGACGAGAACGCCGACCATTTCACGGACTGTGGCCGGGCGTCGCGTCGCCGGTGCGTTTCGAGCGAGCAAAGCGAAAACAATCGCCCACACGATCAGCAATACCGCTGTTCCCCGATACACCGATTGCCAACCCACCGCCGCGGCGATCACCGGGCCCAGGAATACCGCCGCCGATTGCCCGATGTTGCCCAGGCCATAAACGCCGAGCGCGCCGCCTTGTTTCGCCGCGGGCGTCCAAGGCGAAACGTATCCGATGCCGACCGCGAACGATGATCCAGCAAGGCCCAGAAAGAAACCGACCGTCAGAAGTTGAGAATAACTTGCCGCCCACGGCACGATGAAGGCTGGAATCGCGCTCACCACCATCAGCACGGAGAACACGCCCCGGCCGCCCCAGCGGTCCGTCAACATGCCCATGGGAATTCGCGCCAGCGCACCCAAAATGACGGGCGCCGCCACGAGCGCCGCGCTCTGCGTCGGAGTCAGATTAAAAATGCGCCGAAACTCGGGCGCGAAAGCGCTGATCAAACCCCAGACCGCGAAGCAAAGCGTGAACGAAACGGTCCCCAACGCCACGTGGCCTGCAAACGACTGCTTGTCCTCGTTTTTCATGGGCGTTCTAATGTTTGTCTTACGTCATTGCGCCAAGTGCGTCGAGCAAAGATGAAAACTTTTCGATTCAATAGGGCTGGGTTGTCGTCGTTGCGTGACATTTCCGCATCTTCACATTCCCAGAGGCCGTAATTTCTCCGGCAACGGCGGCCGATGATCTTGCAGCCACATTCTTGTCGGGCGTTGCGCGGCTCCGGTTCACGAGAAACACAATCGAACGGGCCATCATCGCGGAGCCTGCGGGGCCGACGCTTTCAAGGCGCGTCATGCTTTTCCCAGCGCTTGGGCAAAATCCGCAATCAGGTCGGCGGTGTCTTCGATTCCGACGGAAGCCCGCACCAGCCCGTCGCTGATGCCGGCCCGACTCCGTTCGGCCGGGGAAAGGGTGCGGTGCGACGTGCGCGAAGGAACGCAGATCAGGCTTTCCACGCCGCCGAGGCTCAACGCCGGCAGGAACAGCTTCAGCCGTTCGAGCAGGGCATCCACCCGACCGGCATCGTGCAATTCAAAGGACAGCATCCCGCCGAACCCGCGCATCTGACGCGCTGCCAGCGTGTGGTCGGGGTGCGCGGGCAGGCCGGGATAGTTGACCCGCGCCACAGCCGGGTGGGCTTCGAGAAAACGTGCCAGCGCGAGGGCGTTTTCGTTGTGCCGTTGCACGCGCACGGCCAGCGTTTTCAGGCCGCGTTCCAGCTGCGCGCAGGCAAAGGCATCAAGCATCCCGCCGAAGTTTACCGCGCTCGCCTTGACCCGTTGGACGATTCCAGCCGAGGCCACCACCACGCCGGCGTTCAAATCGCTGTGCCCGTTCAAATACTTCGTGGCGCTGTGGACCACCACGTCAATGCCGAGGGCGAGTGGATTCTGGTTGATCGGCGTGGCGAAGGTGTTGTCAACCACCGTCAGAATGCCCCGGCTCCTGCCCAACCGGCCGATCGCCTCGAGGTCCACGCAATGCAGCAGCGGGTTGGAGGGCGATTCGACATAAACCAGCCGGGTTTCGGGCCGCACGGAAGCGGCGAACTCGGCGGCGTTCGCACCCCAGGAAAGTTGGACGCCCAGCCGTTGCAACTCCCGCGTGACGAATTGCATGGTGCCGCCGTAGAGATCGCTCTGGAAAATTGCGTGGTCGCCCGGCTGAAGATGGGCCAGCAGCAACGTGGCGATGGCCGCCATGCCCGAGCCGAACACCACCGCCGCCTCGCCGCCCTCCAAGGCGGCCAGCTTGCGGTTTATGACCTCCTGATTGGGCGTGTTGAAGTAACGCGGATAAATGTTTTCATTGGCCGGATTGGGAAACGCATAGGCCGTCGAGGTGAAGACCGGACTGCACGCGCCTCCCGTGACAGTGTCCCGGTGCGTGCCCGCGTGGATGCACCGGGTGGAGAAGCCGCCGCGATGAGGATGGGTGTTCATGAGATTGAGAACGGTGCCCGCCGCCGATGCGCTCGAACCGCGCGCCCAGGCACCCTGCGACAGGGGACATTGTCCTGCTGGTGGGCGTGCGGGCACATGGGCTCCGGCAGTTTCAGCGGGGCTGTCCGGTCTGCGGCGGTTGACGTCGGCCAATTCAAATCTGCATTTCCGTTTTGGTCGCCGTGGTCGGCACGCCCGGGCGTAAAAATGCCCTTGGCAAAAGATGTATTACAAGTCCATCTTTGGATGGCAAGCTTCATTTTGACCACCGGCAAATCATGCAACTCAGCGCTTATTCCGATTATTCCATGCGGGTGCTCATGCAGGCCGCCCTGCGCAGTCCGGAACGCGTCACCGTTGATCAAGTGGCGGAAACCTTCGGCATTTCACGCCATCATCTGGTCAAGGTGGTGCATGATCTCGGGCAGCATCATTATCTCCAGACGTTTCGCGGCATCGGTGGCGGCTTCACGCTCGCCCGTCCGCCCGCGGACATTCGCCTGGGCGATGTCGTCCGTCTGGGCGAGGAGCAGGAAACCGTCATTGATTGCAAGGACGGTTCGAGACGCTCGTGCCGGCTGTCGCCGGCCTGCCGCCTCAAGGGGGTTCTGGACGAAGCGGCCGCCGCCTTTTTCGAGGTTCTGGACAATTACACGCTGGCGGATGTTGTGAAACAGCCCGCGCGGATGCGTGGTGTGCTCGGCCTGTAAATTTTGTCCGGCGGGCATTCCGATGGGAATGTGGTAAGCCGTGCGGCTCCGCATCGCATGGTGTCATGCCGAACTCCGCCGGTCCGCGTTGGCCGTGGGGGCATTCGGCGCACGACGATCTACGGGTTGGAAACGCCATTAGATTCGCGCCGGGGGGAGGTTTGGCGGAATGCGCCGGGCGTGCGCCCGGTGTAGCGGCGGAAGACGGTGCTGAAATACTGGCTCGAGTTGAAGCCGACGGAGAGGGCGATGTCCGTCACGGACAACGTCGTCCGGCGCAGCAGATGGCAGGCGTTTTCCATGCGGACGCGTTGCAGGTAATCATTCGGTGTGAGTCCCATTTCGGCCTTGAAGAGTTCGAAGGTTCGGGAGCGGCTGTAGCCGAGGTGCCGTGCCAGCGTCGCCATGGAAACGGGTTCCGCGTGATGCTGCCGGAGAAAGTTCACGGCGGCCGCCGCAATCTCCCGGGGCATGCGGGCTGGCGACAGGATCTGACGCACCGTTTCCAGCAGGGCACCACAGATGAGGTTGCGCAGCTTGGCCTGCGTCACGGTGTCCTGGGGACGCCGCCAGTAACCCGCGGTTTCATCCATCAGCTGACGGAGCGTCCAGCGCAGGCTGGAATTGAATGAATGGACCGTCATCACCGACTGGCGGAGCGACTGGCCCAGACGAACCGCGTCGGCACGCGTGAAGGGTGAATTTCTCCATGGCAGGACGGGCTGCGAACTGAGCACCAGCCCGCAGATCCGGCAGGGCGAACGCACGTTGTGGCGGCCCCGGTGCACGGCGCGCGGCGGCACAATCAGGAACTCACCGCCGCGCAATTCCACCGCGCCATGCGCACGGAATTCATAAGTGGTGGCCCCCTCCAGGAGAAACAGGATCTCGAAGCCGGCATGTTTGTGCCACAGGACGCGGCTGGCGTTGTCGCGCTGCATCACGCCCATCTGTTGCAGGAGATCAAGGTTGATTGATTTTCCGAGCAGCTTTTCCGGGTGAGGCATGAGACCATGCTGGCCTGCGCGGGCACCCGGCGGCACCCCCTCAAACGGAGGGGGCATCAGGTTGCTTTTCCACTGGTTTTGGTGCGGGCTTTGGTGCTCATTGAATTGCGTTGTGCTTCCACCGTTGCGTTCAGGATTTGCGGTCGCGCTGCGCCGCGTGTGTGCGGCCGGCTGCGGCGTGTTGCTGACCGGCGCGGTCGCCGCCGGGGCGGCACCCGTGCGCCCCGGTCTGGCGGAATACCTGATCGACACCTGGCAGACGAGTGACGGGCTGCCGCACAATTCAGTGAACGGGCTGGCCGTGGGGCCGGACGGCTACCTGTGGGTGGCCACCGCGGGCGGGGTGGCCCGGTTTGATGGGGTGCAGTTCACGGCCTATCGTGCGGGCGAAACCGGTTTGCCGGACAGCCGCGCGCTCGCCTTGTTCGTGGATCACCAGCAGCAACTTTGGGCCGGTGTCGTCGGCGGTTGTGCCCGGTGGACAAATGGGGGCTGGCGTGGCATCGCGCTGGCGGCGGACGGGGTGCCAGGTGACGTGCGCGCGTTTGCCGAGGATGCGGCCGGTGATTTTTGGTTTGGATCGAACACGGGCCTTGACCGCTGGCGCGACGGGGTGCGCGAGCATTTCACGCCGCCGCGCGGCCCGGCGGAAGCGGTTCGTTCGCTCCTGCTGCAACCGGATGGCACCCTGCTCGTGCTGACGGTGGCGAGTCTTTATGAATTTCGCGACGGCACGTTTCGCGGGTTCGACGGGATTGCCACCGCGACAGGCGGCCGGGAGCTTTGGACGCTCGGCCGCGATCAGCACGGCGCCGTGTGGGTGGGAGGCAACAACGTGCTGCTGCGGCGCGAGGGCGACCACTGGACGCCCATGGACGCCGGAGACGCCTCGCTCGACGGTCATCACGTGGCTTTCCTCGCGGCCCGCAATGGCGACATCTGGGTGGCCACGCGCAATCGCGGAGTGCACCGCTGGCGCGCCGGGCACTGGTTGCATCTCTCCACGGAAAACGGCCTGGCGCACGATGACGTGCGCGCCTTGTGCGAAGACGCGCAGGGCGACATCTGGATCGGCTCGAACGGCGGCGGCCTGAACCGGCTCAAGCCACGGCATCTTGAAGTCCTCTCCCGCGAAAGCGGACTCGGGCATCACGTGACTTCAGCCCTCACGCAAAGCCCCGATGGCACAGTGTGGATCGGCACTGACGGGGGCGGCGTCTGGCGCTATGCCGCCGGTGCAGTGGAGCCGTTCCACAGCGAACCCGGTTTCGTGCCGGATGCGTTTGTCTGGTCGTTGTGCGCCACGCACGATGGCGCATTGTGGCTGGGCACGTTCAATCAGGGCTTGTTCCGGCGCGATGCCACCGGCGTGCAACAATACTTGAACTCGCACGGCCTGGAGAGCACGTGGCTGACGGCGCTGTTTGAGGACCGGGCTGGGGGCGTGTGGGTGGGCACCCATCCGGGCGGTGTGTTTCGTTTTGATGGCACCAACTTTGCGGGCGTTCGCCGGGTGGACACCGGCCGGCATGCGGCCATCACGGCTTTCGCCGAAACGCATGACGGAACGATCTGGATCGGCACCGGCGGCGACGGTTTGATGTGCTGGGCCGGCGGACAACTGACCTGGTTGCGGGCGACCAACGGAACGCCCGGCAACAACGTCGCGGCGCTGCACGAGGATGCGGCCGGAACGCTCTGGATCGGCAGCGGCGCCGCCGGTCTGGGCTGGCTGGCCAACGGGCGTTTTGGCCGGATCACCCGTCGCGATGGCCTGCCGGATGACGCCGTTCTCCAAATTCAAAGCGATGCGGCCGGCAACCTGTGGCTGGGCGGCAATCTCGGTTTGACGCGCGTCAGCCGGGCGTCCTTGGACGCCTTTTGCGCGGGTCGCAGCCCGCGCATCACCGCCGTGCTTTACGACCGGAGCGACGGGTTGCCGACGACGCAATTCGTGTCCGAGCACGCCCCGTTGTCGCTCCGCGCCGCCGATGGGGCGCTGTGGTTTTCCCTGGCGAGCGGCGTGGTGCGGGTGGATCCGGCGAAGGTCGCGACCCAGACCAACGCTCCGTGTCTGGTCATCGAAGAGGTGCAGGCCGGGGACCAGTCCCTGCTGCCCGCACCGGTGCGCAGCGATGCCGTTCCACAGTCCGTGGCGCCGCTTGCCGTTCCCGCCGGGTTGAACAACCTGGAATTTCATTACACGGCGCTGGATCTGGCCAATCCCGGCAAGCTCCGCTTCATGCACAAGCTCGAGGGGCTGGACGCAGACTGGCAGCTCGCCGGCGCGCAACGCGTGGCCAATTACCGGTTCGTGCCGCCGGGGAGCTATCACTTCCGCCTCCGGGCGCGCAACGGAGAAGGCGTGTGGACCGAGCCGGGCGTGGCCGTCGCGTTGCGGGTGTTGCCGCATTTCTGGCAAACGTGGTGGTTCCGCATCGCGATGTTCCTGCTGGCCGCGGCGGGAGTGGCCGCCGGTGTGCGCCGGGTCTCCCTGCGCCGGCTGCAATTGCGCCTGGCGCGGGCGGAACAGGAACGGCGCGTGCATCAGGAACGGGCACGCATCGCCCAGGATTTGCATGATGATCTGGGCAGCAGCCTGACCGAGATCAGCTTTCTCGGAGCGCTGCCGCGCACGGAGGCATTGTCATCCGAGGCTTTGCGGGAGCGGCTGGGGGCAATTGTGCAACGTTCGGCGCGGCTGACCAAGGCGCTCGACCAAATTGTCTGGGCGGTGAATCCGGCCAACGACACGTTGTCGGCCACGGTCAATTATCTCTGCTCGCGCGTTCAGGAAAGCCTGCGGGCGGCGGCGGTTCGTTGCCGGCTCGACGTGGCGGACAACCTGCCCGAAGTCAACCTGCGGGCCGAGGTGCGGAACAATCTGCTGCTCGCCGCGAACGAGGCCATCAACAACGCGATGAAATACGCCGGCGCCACCGAAATCTGGCTGCGCGTGCACGTGCGCGAAGGCCGCCTGGAAGTCGTGGTGGAGGACAACGGCCGTGGGTTCGTGGTCGCGGCGGTGGCCGACGCGGGCAATGGCCTCGGGAACATGCGCCGCCGGTTGCGGGAGATTGGCGGAGACTGCGCGGTGCAAAGCACGCTGGGACATGGCACGAGCGTGAGCTTCCGCATGCCGTTGCCCGACTGAGGCCGGCGGGTCCGGCATCCGGCACGGGCAATGTCGCGAAACCATCCGCTTGGGGGGCTGTCGCTTCGGCGCGCGGGCGGGACACTGGCCGCGTGAACTCGAGTGACGACGCGGTGGCCGGGGGATCGGGATTTTCGCCTGCCCGTCCGGGCGGAGTTGTGTATGGTGAATTGCGCATGCCCCGAATCGCCATCGTGGAAGACAATCGCGTCATTCGCGAGAGCCTGGAAAAGCTCGTCAATGAACTGCCCGGCTACCGCTGCGTGTGCGCCTGCGACAGCGCCGAGGACGCCTTGCGGGAGATTCCCCGGCACACCCCGGACATTGTGATGATGGACATCCATCTGCCGAACATGTCGGGCATCCAATGCGCGGCCAGCTTGAAGCAGCGGTTCCCCGAATTCCAAATTCTCATGCTCACGGTGTATGAGGACGAGGACAAAATCTTCCGTGCCCTGCAGGCCGGCGCGTCCGGATACATTCTCAAGCGGAATGGAACGGATGAAATCATCGAGGCGCTCGAGGAACTGCGGCAGGGCGGGGCGCCCATGACCAGCGCCATTGCCCGCAAGGTCGTCGCCTCCTTCCGCAGCAAACCCGCGGCGGCGGCGATGCCGCATTTGTCGCGGCGCGAAACCGAGATTCTCGATTGCCTGACGCGCGGGCTGGCGAACAAGGAAATCGCCGATCAACTCAACATCAGCGTTGCCACGACGCGGTGGCACCTGAAACAAATCTATGAAAAGCTTCATGTGCGCAGCCGCACGGAAGCAGCCATGAAATTCGTCGGGGCGCAGTCAAAGGTTTGACGCGCTGTTCAACGCCGGGGCTGCGCCCTTCTTCCGTCCGCTGCTTCACCAGCGGCTTCGTCCCGCCGACCTATCCTGCATGCCGACACCGATCCGCCGGGCTGGCGGCGTTCCCAACTCTCCCGCGACGTGCTCGCCATCCATCGGCCCGGCGGCCGCGGAAACCATCACTTTGGGGGGGTGAAGCCGGCGCGAAGGCTGGTTAAAGTGGAATCATGTTCACCTCGCCCGTCATGCAATTGCGCCCGGCCGGTCCGGCTGTGGTTGGCAAGGCTGGCGTGTGCAAAATAGTCCGGTGGACGATCTCAAACGACAACTGCGTTCATGCGTGCAACGATGCAGCATCCAAAAACGGCCGCCGGCCGGGCACGGCTGCTCGCAGCGCCCGGGACCGCATTGCCTGATTGATGATGACTTCTTCCCAACCGCAACTTTGTTTCGTCGGCCTCGCCATCGGCGTGCTGATGGCTGGTCTGGGCGCGGCTCGCGCAACCACGGATGTGCTGGTCTCCGACGGTTTGAACAACGCCGTGCGCGCCTATCACGTCACCGATACGAACTGGGTTTATACGGGTGTGTTCGCGGCGGGCGATTATGCCGGTGCGCCGCTGACCACGCCCGCCGGCCTGGCGCAGGACGCGGCGGGCAACCTCTATGTGGCCGAGGCGGTGACGAACGGCCGCGTGCTGTGTTTTGACACCAATGGCGTTTATCTCGGCGCTCTTGGGACCAACGGAGTGCAGTTTGCGGGTGGCAACGCGCAGGCGCTCGTCCTCGGGCCGGACGGCAATCTGTATTTGTCACTTGCGTTTGGCACGGCTACGGGCAACTGCGTGTATCGCTGCGATCTTCACACCCGCGCGTGGAGCGTGTTCGTGCCCAACAGCGGCGCTGGTTATTCGTTGAACACGCCGCGCGGTCTGGCGTTTGCCGATGATGGGAATCTTTACCTGGCGGACCGGCAGAACAACGCGATTCGCAAATTCAGCGGCGCCACCGGCGCGTTTCTCGGCAATCTCGTCACCGCCACGAGCCCGCAGGCGCTGTTCTGGGATGCCGTCAGCAACCGGTTTTTAATGAGCCGCACGTTTACCGGCGTGCTGGAGAGCATCACCCCGGGCGGAGTGGTGGCGCCGGTTTACACGCAGTCCGGCTCCGACAGTTTTCTGGGCGTGAATCGCGTGGAGGGACGCATCGCGTTTACCCGCTACGGTTCGGGACGGGTGGATTTGGTGGCGAACACCAACGCGGTCACGCCGGTGGTGAAGTTTCTCAACGGGCCATCGTATTTGCTCGCCGCCACGCTGGGGCCGCGCTCGCCGGTGAAGGCCAACGGCTGCCCTGATTTGCCGGGCGTGCCGATTTATTACAGCCCCAACAACACGGGCCGCTACCTGGGTTCGCCCGCGCTGGTCATTTTGCCGAACGGAGATTACCTCGCTTCGCACGATTACTTTGGCGGCGGCTCCTCGCAGACCACGCTGGGCCAGACCTTCCTGTATCGGTCCCCGGACCGGGGCACCAACTGGTCGCGGCTGGGCCAGATCAACGAAATGGTTGCCGGCGCCGCGGACGACGACGGCACGTTTTGGAATCATTTCCTGCAAATCAACGGCGCGCTTTACTCCCTCGGCAACGCCAACAGCAGCGCCACTGGTTACATGGTCATCCGCCGCTCGACCGACAACGGCGCGACGTGGACGTCCGTCAGCGACGGGCCTGACAACACGGGACGCCTGTTCGCCGGCCAAATGTGGGGGCCGGGACATGATTACGTCCTCAAACATGGCCGGGTTTGGCTGGCAGCGGAGCGCAGTCACGGCAGCGCGTTTGGCGACAATTTCATTGCGGCCATTTCTGCGCCGACGAATTCCGATTTGCTGGCGCCGACCAACTGGGCATTGTCCTCAACGGTCGTGCGGGACACCAACTGGCTGGGCGGCACGTTCCGCGGCTGGCTCGAAGGCAACACGGTGGAAGATCCGCTCGGCGGGTTGGTGCTGGTGATGCGCGTGGACAACCGTTACCCGAACGGCGCCGCGATTGGCGGCAAGGCGGCGGTCATCCGGGTGCAATACAACGCCGGCACGGGCGCCGCGACGACCGCCTTCAGCGGCGGTGATTTTGATCCGACTGATCCGAGCAGCAGCGGATTCATTGATTTTCCCGGTGGCACCACGCGCTTCACCATCCGGTTTGATCCCGTTTCGCAACGGTATTGGACGCTGTGCAATTACATTCCGCGCAAGTTCCGCAACGCCGCCTACAACGCCGAGCGGTTCCGCGGCATCCTGGCGCTGGCCAGCTCGCCCAACCTGAATGACTGGACCGTCGAACGCATCGTCATGGCGGACGGGCGGCTTTACAGCGACGACGCCACGGTGGTGGCTTCCGCCTTCAACGGAAATCAAACGCGGTTCGGTTTTCAATACGCGGACTGGCAGTTCGACGGGGCGGATCTCGTGGCCACGGTGCGCACGGCGTTTTGCGACGATTACGGCGATCCGGCCATCGGGCACAACGCGAACTATTACCTGTTTCGCCGCGTGGAAAATTTTCGCGTGAACGCCGGCCCGGGCGCGGTGCGCATTCGGGCGCTTGACCACGCGCCGGCCACGGGCACGAGCCTGATTGCCTGCGGCACGCGGCCGGCGCGGCTGTATCACGTGGAATGGTCCGATGACCTGCACACGTGGCAGGACGCGGGACAGTCGTGGGAGGGCACGGGGGAGGAAGCCACGTTTGCCGTCACCGGCCAGTTGGCGAACGTTCGTTACTATCGCGTGGTCGAGACGCCCTGAAGCCGGCCAATGTTCCTGCATTTCTGTCAACGATCAACAACCAGTAACAAACCATGAAAAGAACCATCCCTAGCATCAACAGTCACGCCGCCCCGGTGGTGAACGGCGGCCCGGCGGCCGGCCCGATCGCCGGTTTCGGAGCTGCATCCAACGGCAATTTGCTCATGAAACCCGTAAAAATCCTCCTCGCCATGCTCGGTTTGGGCGCGCTGTTGACGACGGTGACGGCGCACGCCGGCCGGTTCGCATTGGTGGCCGACCAGAACAACGCGCGGGTGGTTTTGTTCTATGTCAACGGGCAGACGTGGACTTACGTGAAAAACTTCGCCGACACTTCCACGCCCACGGGTGACGCGGCGCCGTTCACGAAGCCCACGGCGGTTGCGCAGGATCCGCAAGGCCGCATCTACGTGAGCGACCAGACCACAACCGCTGGCCAGAACCGCGTTTTGCGTTTCGACACCAACGGCGTGTTCCTCGACCTGGTGGGTGACGCAACCACCGGGCTGAACGGATTCAATGTGCCGGGCAGCGGCCTGGACGACATGATTTGCGGTCCGGACGGGAACCTTTATGGCACGGTCGCCTTCGGGGCGCCGGGCCAGATTTGGAAATACGTTGTTGCCAGCAACCAGTGGACGCAGCTGGTGGTCAGCAACGCCGCGGTCCGGCTGAACGCGCCGCGCGGCCTGGACTTCGGCCCGGACAACAATCTTTACGTCTGCAACCGGCAATATGGCAACATGCTGGTCTTTGATACGAACGGCACTTTCCTGCGCACCAACGCGGTCTTCTCCGGCACCTACCTAACCACGCCCATGGGCTTGCGCTGGGATCCGGTTGGCAGCCGGTTCATCTGCACCTCGGGCAACGGCGGCTCGGTGGTCTGCGCCTGCACGACCAACGGCGTGCTGAGCCTGATCACCGCGCAACAGCCCAGCGGCGATTCCACCAAGAAGAACATTCTCGGGGTGCTGGCGGATGGCACCAACGTCTTCTACGGCAGTTTCTCTTCGCCGGGACACATCTATTTGTGCAACAACACGAGCACCACATCCGTGACGCCAGTGGATGCGGGCACCACGCCCACGCTGAGCAGTTCGCTTTACATGAACTACGCCGTCGGCTTCGGCTTGGGAAGCCTGCAAAGCGTGACGTTGAGCGTGACCCGCACGAACATGCTGGCCGGGACCGTGCAACAGGCGCATTTCACGGGCGATTACGTCGCCCAGTCCGGCGTGGACTTGAGCACCGACCCGAACACGGTGTGGAGTTCGAGCGATCCCGGAGTGCTGACCGTCTCCCCGCAGGGATTGTTGACGGCGGTCGGTCTGGGTTCGGCGACGCTCTCGGTCACGAATGGCGCGTTTAACGCCGCCACCAACATCACCGTCGTTCCGTTGACGACGACCTTGATTCACCGCTACAGCTTCACCAGCGACGCCAATGATTCGGTCGGCACGGCCAACGGCACGGTGTCCGGCTTCAGCTACAGCTATGCCAACGGCCAGCTCGCCCTGGCGCCGACGAGCCAATACGACTACACCTACGTCGATTTCGGCCCGAGCCTCATCAGCGGCAACGACGCCCTGACGTTCGAGGCGTGGGCCAGCTTTGGCACCAACTACAATTGGGCCCGGCTCTTTGACTTCGGTGACAACGACGGCATCAACGGCACCGCCTACGTCGCGCTCACGCCGCACAGCGCGTCGGGCACCACGCGCGTGGCGCTGAAGACCGGCGCGGGCGGCGAAGTGGCTGTCGATGCCCCCGGCACCCTGGACAACAAGACCAACGTGCACATTGTGGCGGTGGTGCATCCGCTGGGCGGCACCATCAAACTGTATTTGAACGGCGTGCTCGCGGCGCAAAAGACGAACATCACCGGCCAGGATCTCGCCGGCATTGTGGACAACTACAACTACCTCGGCCGTTCCCAGTTCTACGTGGACCCTGCGGCCACCGAGTCGATTGATGAGTTCCGCGTTTACTCGGGCGTGCTGGACGCAACCAATGTGGCGTTCCACTACGCGGCCGGGCCGGACAACGTGGTGAGCGATCCCGGTGCGTTGCAGTCCGTATCGCTGGCGCTGAACACCAACATGCTGCAACAAGGCCAGCAGACGGTGCTCGCCTACGGCACGTTTGCCAACGTGTCCGGCGTGCCGTTGAACAACTTCAGCGGCGTGAGCTTCACTTCCAGCGACACCAACGTGTTTACGGTGAGCGCCTCCGGCGTGGTGCGGGCGGTGGGCTATGGCACGGCCACGATCACGGTCAGCTACGGCGACCAATCGGCCTCCTACGCTGTCACCAGCGAGCCGCTGCCGCAAACGAGCTACCTGGTCACGGATGGCGCGGGCAATCGCGTGCTGCAATACAGCGGCGTGGGCACGAACTGGATGCTGACCAAGGTGTTCGCCGCCGGCACCTATGACGGCCTGCCCATGACGGAACCCATCGGCGTCGTGCAGGATCCGGCGGGCAATGTGTATGTCTCCGATGGTGCCAATGGCGGGCGGGTTTTGAAGTTCGCGGCGAGCGGTGACTACCTCGGTTCGCTGGGCACCAACGGCGTGGATTACTTCGCCAGTCCGGCCAACGCGCTGACGGTGGACGCGGCCGGCAGCATCTACATGGCCACGCCGTTTGGGACGAACAACGTGATGAAGTATGACACCATCGCGGGCACGTGGTCGGAGTTTGTGCCCACGACGGACGGCTTCAATTACACGCTGGTGAATCCGACGGGAATTGCCTTCGGGCCGGATGGCAATCTCTACGTCGCCAACCGGGGCGGCTTCAACGCGGCGAACCGGCCGGTGCACGAGTTTGACACCAACGGATTCTACCTCGGCAACCTGACAACAGGGCTGGTCGGTCCGCAGGGATTGAGCTGGGACAAGGTCAATCAGCGATTCCTGTTTTCGAACGGGGCGACGAGCATCGCGGCCATCAGCACCAACGGAGTGGTGACGACGCTTGCGGGCGGTGTCGCCGCGGATGCCGTGGGCACACTGAGTTCCGGTCCCTTCGTGTATTACGCCGATTATTCGGCGTCCGGCATTTATGCCATCACCGGTCCGTCGAGCGCGGTGCTCGTTGCGGGCGGGATCACCCACGTGCACCAGGCGATTGAGTTCGCCTTCCCGCCGAATCTCTCGCTCACCGTGGGTGGCGGCAACGTGGTGGTATCGTGGCCCTACAGCACGGGCACCTACATGCTTCAGTCCTGCGCGGACCTTGGTCTGGCCGACTGGCAGAACGTCGCGGCCACGCCCACGCAGGTGGGCAACAGCATTCAGGTCACGCTTCCGCTGACCGGCAACACGAGGTTCTTCCGTTTGAGCAATTAGTCTTCACGGTGCCCGCTGCCGGACGTTGTGTGCCGCAGCGGGCGCCCCTTTGTCACTGCAAGTGAATGAAATGAACAGGCTCATGAACCGAAATCGAACCAGGCGAACCAATCACACCGTTCAGGGATTCACCCTCATCGAACTGCTGGTCGTCATCGCCATCATCGCCATTCTGGCGGCGATGCTGCTGCCCGCGTTGTCCAAGGCGAAGGAGAAGGCCAAAACGATCAACTGCCTCAGCAACGTCAAACAACTGGCCCTCGCGGAATCCATCTACATCACGGACAACCAGGCGCCCTTTGCCTATCCGGGCGCGAGCAAGGTCTGGCTGGATGTGCTGGCCGACAGCTACGGCAAGGTGGACGAGGTGCGGCTCTGCCCGAGCACGCGCATTCCCTCGCCCCTGACCACGGCGGGCGCGGTGGACCGGACCTGGTATTGGGGCGGCCAGTCCGGCAACACCAATCACTGGGGCAGTTATCTGCTCAATGGCTGGTTTTATGCGTCGTCCACCGGCGATCCGACCCGGGACGTCAAGGTCTTCATGAAGGAGTCCCAGGTGAAACAGCCTTCGCTCGCGCCCCTCTTCGGGGACGGCATCTGGCCGGACTCGTGGCCGATGGAAACGGACCGTCCGTGGCCGAACCTGGCGACCGGCCAGCAGGCCGGACCCAACGGCGCCAATGTCTCGGCCGGCATGTGGCGTCTCATGATCGCGCGCCACCAGCGCCCCAGTCCCGTGCCGACCGGCGCGAACACGGCCAGCCCGCTGCCGGGGGCGCTGAACTTCTCGTTCTTCGATGGGCACGCCGAATCCGTGAAGCTCGAAAACCTGTGGACGCTCTACTGGCATGTTGACTGGCAGACGCCCGCGGCTCGTCCGCGCTAACCAGTGACTTCGCGATTCATGAATCAGCCGCCGCGCCAGAACGACGTTCCATCCTGCTCGTGAAACGAGGTTTAATCACCACCGCCCCACGGGCCGCCGGAAGTTCAAACGCCGTTTGGCCCGGGCTGCCGCGGCGCGTGGCCTTGCTGCTGGCCGGCTTGCTCCCGTTGATGACCTTGGCCGCGCCGCCGGCAGGCTATTACCTCGTCTGGTCCGATGAGTTCAACGGTCCGGCGCTGGACGCCGCCAAGTGGAACATCGAAACCGGCGCGCGCCGGCAGGCGGTCAACTCGGCGGCCGCCGTTTCAATGAACGGCAGCAATCTTGTCATCACCACGTTCACCAGCAGCGGCAAACATTACACGGGATTGATTCAAACTTCCGGCAAGTTCAACCCGCGTTACGGCTACACCGAGGCGAGCATCAAGTGGAGCGATGCTCCCGGCATGTGGTCGGCGTATTGGATGTGGGTTGGCACCATGACCACCGTCGGCGACGTGTCCGTCAACGGCGCGGAGATGGACGTGTGCGAACATCGGCGCCAGGACAACGGCGGCGCAAATATCAACAATCAGGTGCAGGCGAACATTCATTGGGACGGCTACGGGGCCGACGCCAAAAGCGCGGGCAGCGGCAACATTGGCAGCGGCTTGGGCAGCGGCTTTCACACCTATGGCCTGCGCTGGGATGCGTCCCAATATCGCGTTTTGATTGATGGTGCCCAGCTTTACAGCACCACGCAGGGACACTCCGACCGGTCCGAATACGTCATCCTGAGTTCCGAAGTGCAGAATGGTTCGTGGGCGGGCGATGTGCCAGCGGGCGGTTACGGCGACCTTGCCACCAGCACCACCAAAATGACCGTGGACTACGTCCGGTTTTATGCGCCCACCACCACGGTTTATTGGGCGGGCGCGGTTTCCGGCGATTGGACCAACGCGGCCAACTGGGTGGCGGGCCGTGCCCCGCAGCCGGACGACGACGTGGTGTTTTCCTATCTCGCCACCAACAACCGGGCCGCCACGCTGGCGCAGAGTTGCACCGTCGGCAGCCTGGCGTTTCTCGAGACGCCCGGCAGCGTGACGCTCGCGGGCAGTCCGCTTACCGTCGGGAGCGGCGGCATTGACGTGGTGTCCGCCGTCAACGATCCAGCGCTCAACCTGCCGCTCGTCCTCGGCGCCGCGCAAACCTGGAAGACGCGTTCTGGTCGCACGCTGATTGTCAACGGCGCGGTCAGCGGTTCGGCCAACCTCACGCTGGATGGCTACGGCAACGTGCGCCTGACCGCGCCCAATGCGCTCACCGGTAAAATTTTCGTCAATGGCGGCACGCTCGTCATCACCAACCAAAATGAGCTCGGGCCGAATCCGGGTGTTTTTACGGCGGACAAACTGACACTCAACGGCGGCGCGTTGCGCAGCGGCGAATCCGGCAGCGCGGCCAGCGTGGTCCTCGACGCCGCCAATCGCGGACTCACGCTGGGCGTCAACGGTGGCACCGTGCTGACGTTCTTCAACACGTCGCTGGCGATCAACACGCCCATCGCCGGTTCCGGCGCGCTGACCAAAGGCAGCGCCGGCACGCTGGCGCTCGGCGCGGCCAACACGTTCACCGGCGACACGCGCGTGAACGACGGCACGCTGATTTTGCAGCACCCCAACGCCCTGCAAAATTCCACCGTGGACCTGAACACCAACGACACCGGCACGCTGAATTTGAACAACCAGAATGCCGTGCTTGGCGGACTCACCGGCGGACGTGATCTCTCGCTGGCGGCGGGCGCGGTGAGCATCGGCAACAACAACGCGAATACCGCCTTTTCCGGGGCGTTGAGCGGCGGCGGACCATTGACCAAGGTGGGCACCGGCGCATTGACGTTGACCGGCGCCAACACGTTCACCGGACCCCTGCTCGTCAGCCAGGGCTTCCTCGTGGTGGGCAATGACAGCGCGCTCGGTTCGGCACCGCAACCGACGATTGTGGCGAACGGAGCCGAAGTGCGCTTTGCTACGCCCGGCCTGAACGTGTCCGAGCCGTTCACCCTGGTCGGCGCCGCGAACGGACTGCACGCGGTCGGCAGCGCGGGCGGCAGCGTGAGGTTGTCCGGGGCGGTGACGCTCACTGGCAATTCAACCATAAAGGTGGACGGCAGCGCGCCATCGTTGAATCTCGCCGGTCCGGTCAATCTGGGCAATTCCACGCTGACCATCGCGCTCGACGGCGGCACGAGCAGCTCGGGTGGCGGCCTCGCCGGCTCCGGCGGTTTGTTCAAGACGGGCGCGGGCATTTTGCGTTTGGACGCGGCCAATACGTTTGCCGGCGACATGCGAATTGCCGGCGGCACGCTGAGTCTTGCTGATGCGAATGCGTTGCAAAATTCGACCGTGGATTTGAATGCCGCCGATGCGGGCGCGCTGGATTTGAATAATTTGAACGCCGTGCTCGGCGGTTTGAAAGGCTCGCGCGACCTGGCGCTCGGCAGTGGCGTCGTGACCGTCGGCAACAATGGCCAAAGCACCACTTACGCGGGAACGCTCAGTGGCAGCGGCGCCGTCACCAAACTCGGCGAGGGCACCTGGACGCTGACCGGCAACAACACGTTTACGGGTGGCATCACGGTGGCCGGCGGAACTTTAAAACTGGCGAATGCCTCGGGCAGCGCCACCGGCTCGGGTGCGGTGCTTGTTCAAGCCGGAGGAACGTTCGCCGGCAATGGCAGCGCCAGTGGCGCGGTCACGGTCTACGGCACGCTGGCGCCAGGCGATGGGGTGGGCGCCTCGACCACCGGTGCGGAAACGTGGAGTGGCGGCGGGCGCTACGCCTGGGAACTGAATGACGCCAGTCGCGACGGCGATACGTTGACCGTGAACGGTTCGTTGAATGTCACCGCCACGCCGGCCAGCCGGTTTGTCATCAAAGTCATTTCACTCGCCGGCAGCGTGCCCGGACCGGCGGCGGGATTTGACAATCAAACGGCCTACACGTGGACGCTGGCGAACGTCATCGGCGGCGTGACCGGGTTTGATCCGAGCGCGTTCACCGTTGACCCGAGTGCCTTCAGCAACGATTTGGGCGGCGGGGCGTTCACCGTGGAAACCGCGGGCAGCGCGGTCGTGCTCAAATTTCATCCGAACACCGGCGCGCCGAAATTCACCAGTGGCGCGGCGGCGAGCGGCGCGTTTGAATTGCAGGCGCAAGGTGTGCCGGGCAAAAGCTATTTTCTGCAAATGGCCACCAACTTCGTTCCGCCCGTGACGTGGAGCACCGTCACGAATCTGACGGCGGATGGGCAGGGCGAAGTCCGGTTCACCGACCCAGACACCGCCGGCGCCGCGCAGCGGTTTTACCGGCTGGCAACACCGTGATGGCTTGAAGTGATTTCCAACATGCGAATTTCAAAGCTCGGTATATTCATGGCGCAAATTTTGTGCGGCGGCTGCGTGCTGCTGGCCGGCGGCCTTGCGCACGCCCAGACGGCAAACCCAACGGTGGTTCCGCTTTGGCCGGATGGACCGGCGGAAGGCCGGGACTGGCACGAAGCGGAGCTGATGGATGATCGCGGCAATGCGGAATCCCACGACCGCCGGTATCGCAACATCACGCAGCCGGACGTCGAAATTTTTCACGCGGCGCACCCGAACGGCACCGGCGTGCTGATCATGCCCGGCGGCGGCTATTATTACGTGGTCATGGACAAGGAAGGCCGCGATGTCGCGCGCTGGTTCAATTCGATTGGCGTGACGGCTTTCGTCCTGAAGTATCGGCTGCCGAACACCACCGCGCACCGGTTTGGAGCGGAAATTCCGCTGCGCGACGCCCAGCGCGCCTTGCGTTTGGTGCGCCGTCATGCCCGTGAATGGGAGGTGCTGCCCGATCGCATTGGCACGATTGGTTTTAGCGCGGGCGGACATCTGGCGTCCACGCTTGGCACGCACTTTGACGCCGGCGATTCGACTGCGGCAGACCCGGTGGAGCGCGTCAGTTGCCGGCCGGATTTTCTGATGCTGGGCTACCCGGTGATTTCCATGGAGGCCGGAATCACACACGCGGGTTCGCGTCATGAATTGCTCGGGACGAATCCGCCCAGCGAGCTCGTGCAGCGCTTTTCCAACGAATTGCAGGTCACGACCAACACGCCGCCGGTGTTCCTCTTTTGCGCCACGGACGACGCGGTGGTGAAGGTGGACAACAGCCTGCGTTTTTACAACGCGGCCCGGGCGGCGCAGGTGCCGGCCGAATTGCACCTCCTTGAAAAGGGCGGACACGGCTTTGGCCTGCGCGCGAACAACCGCGCCGGGGTCAGTTGGCCGCCGCTGGCTGAATCCTGGCTGCGCGAACGCGGTTTTTTGCCGGCCCAACCATGAAATCAACCAACCGTTGAAAGTGATTTTGCACGCTGCATATTTCAGAAAGCTATTGGCCCTGGGCTTGGTCTGTCTGGCGGGCGGGTCGCGGATGGCCGCGTCGGCGGCGACCAACGAGCGTCCGAACATCGTGTTCATTCTCGCCGACGATCTGGCGTGGAACGATCTCGGCTGCACGGGCGGCCGGCTTTGGGACACGCCCAATTTGGACCGGCTGGCCGCGCAGAGCCTGCGCTTCACGGAGGCTTACGCACCCGCGCCGATTTGCTCCGCGTCCCGCGCGGCGCTGCTCACGGGCCGGTCGCCCGCGCGATTGCACCTGGAGTTTGTGACAAAGGGGAAGGGCGTGACGGTGAAGGCGGCCGGACTGCCGCTGCGGCCGCCGCCGTTCACGGAATTGTCGCTCGGCGAAACCACTTACGCCACGGTGCTCGATCGGGCGGGCATTCACACCGGGTTCTTCGGCAAATGGCACGTGGCGCAACATTACCAGCGTTACCTCGGCTGGAGTCCCACGCGCGGTCCGCGACAATTCGGTTTTGAAGAAGCGATTGAAGATTTTGGCGGACACACTTATGGCGCGCTGGCCGATGCGCCGGTCGAGGGACCGACGAACGTGCCGCCGGGCGAGTTCCCCGATGATTCCATGACGGACAAGGCCATCGCTTTTCTGGAAGCCAATCGCGCGCGGCCGTTTTGCCTGACGATTTCGCACTTCTTTGTGCATGAGCCGGTGAAAGCGCCGGCGCGGTGGCTGTTTGAAAAGTATCAGCGAAGATACGGCGACGGTAACCCGAAGCATGCGGCTTACGGCGCGTTCGTCGAAACGCTGGATCACCACATCGGCCGTGTGCTGGCCGCGCTCGATCGGTTGAATTTGAGCCGCAACACCGTGGTGGTGTTTACGTCCGACAACGGCGGCGCCCCGGGCTACGCTGCGCTCGCGCCGTTGCGCGGCTGCAAGTGGTCGCTTTACGAGGCGGGCGTGCGCGTGCCGCTGATGGTGCGCTGGCCGGGCGTGGTGCGGGCAGGCAGCCGGTGCGACACGCCGGTGATCGGCACCGACCTGTTCCCGACCTTCGCCGAGATCGAGCAGGCGAGCCTGGACCCGGGCATCGCGCTCGACGGCCAAAGCCTGTTGCCATTGCTGCGCGGCGAACCGGCCGGTCATTTCGCGGATCGGGACATGTTCTGGCATTTTCCGTATTACACGCCCGAACCGCCGAAGCGCGGCGTGCGACGGCCGGTGGGAATCAATCCGCCGCCCGATACGTTGTTCAAGCCCGCCTCCGCGATCCGGCACGGCGGCTGGGTGCTCGTGCATGATTACGAAACCGATCGGGACGAGCTTTATGATCTGACTGCGGACCCGGGCGAGCAACACGACGTGGCCGCCGTGCATCCGGAAGAAGCGCAGACGCTGCGCACGCGGTTGATGAATTATTTGCGCTCGGTGCAGGCGCGCCTGCCGGAGCCCAATCCGGGGGAGAAGCGGTGAATGTTTCACCGGGCCAGTTTGGGTGAGTGCGCTGAGGACGCATTTTGGGCAACGGGTTCAGCGAGTCGTGACGCCGTCGCCGCGTGCGTGGTAAACCCGCCGAAGCTTTAAGAATTTATGAGATTCATGTTTCGATTTCGAGTGGTTGGGGTGGAGTTTGGTTGCCGCCGCTGGCTGCTGACCGGTTTGCTTTTGGTTTTCGCGCTGGCGTCGCGGGCGGCGGAACCGGCGTCGCCGAAGTGGAACGTGCTGTTCATTGCCGCCGATGATTTGCGCTGCGATCTCGGTTGCTACGGCAATCCGTGGGTGAAGACGCCCAATTTGGACCGCCTTGCGGCGCGCGGCCGTTTGTTTGCGCGGGCCTATTGCCAGCAGGCGTTGTGCAATCCGTCCCGCGCTTCGCTCATGACGGGACTGCGCCCCGATCACACCGGGGTTTACAACCTGACCACCCACTTTCGGCGGGCGCATCCGGACATCGTCACGCTGCCGCAGCTGTTCAAGGAAAACGGGTATGAGGCCGTGGGCATTGGCAAGATGTATCACAATCTCAACACCCGGCCCGCCGGTGACCCGTTGTCCTGGAGCCGGCCGCAAGTCATGTATTGGGGCAACCATCGCGTGGACCAGCCGCAGGCACCCGGCTATACGAATGTGCCCTTTGCCGAGCTGCCGCCGGCCCAGTGTTATGATGTGCCCGACGAGGCGTATCTCGACGGACGCATTGCGGCGGCGGCGGTGCAGACCCTGCGCGAGCTGAAGGACAAACCGTTCTTCCTTGGCGTGGGTTTCTGGAAGCCGCATCTGCCTTACAACGCGCCGAAGAAGTATTGGGATCTTTATCAGCCGGCGGATTTGCCGCCACCCACGCCCGGCGACTGGCCGCTCGGCGCGCCCGATGTGGCGAAGCACAACTCACCCGAGGTGCGGGGCTATTTCGGCGTCCCCAAACAAGGACCGCTTTCCGCCGCGCAATTCACGCATCTGCGCCACGGTTACCTGGCCGCCATCAGCTTTCTCGATGCGCAGGTGGGCAAAGTGGTGGATGAACTCGACCGGCTGGGGCTCGCCGACAAAACCATCGTCGTGCTGTGGGGCGACAACGGTTACGAACTCGGCGAGCACACGCTGTTTGGCAAGCTGTCGAACTTTGAACTCGACGCGCATGTGCCATTGATCATGGCGGTGCCCGCCCAGGCCAGGCCGGGCGTGACCAGCCGGTCGCTGGTCGAGCTGGTGGATCTTTACCCGACGCTGGCGGACTTGTGCGGTTTGACGCCGCCGCAGCCGTCGGATGGCGTGAGCCTGCGCCCGGTGCTCGATGACCCGACCAAGACGGTGACTGACGGTGCGTTGACCCAGCATCCGCGTCCGGTCACCGAGGGGCGCTTTGAGACGATGGGCTATTCGCAGCGCACCGACCGCTTTCGCTACACCGAGTGGCGCGACTGGGAGACGGGCAACGTGGTGGCACGGGAACTTTATGATCAGGTCAACGATCCCGGCGAAACGGTGAACCGCGCCGACGATCCGGTCTTTGCCGCAGAGGTCAAACGTGGCGAGCAATGGCTGGCCGCCCACGTCAGTCCACGCGTGGTTGACACAAATCAAAATGCCCCTGCGGCGTCGTTCCCACCCACACCCAAGGGTGACGCGCCAACACGAACGGTGCCGGGCGTGGTGATTGATCATCAGCCGGCGACGTCCGGGCTTTACATCGGTTCGCCGAGTCTCGTGCTGTTGCCGGATGGAAGCTATGTGGCGTCGCACGATTTTTTTGGACCGAAGGGGCGCGACCGGGAGCGCCCGCAGGTCGTGGTGTTTCGTTCAACGGACCGGGGCGCTTCCTGGCAGCGCACGGCCCGGTTGGACGGCCTGTTTTGGGCCAGCCTGTTCGCGCATCGTGGCGCCCTGTATCTGCTGGGCACCGACCGGGAATACGGGCGCATCGTGATTCGGCGGTCGCGTGACGGCGGGGTTACCTGGACAGAACCACGCGGGGCCGCGACGGGCCTGCTGACGGCGACGGGACAATACCACACCGCGCCGACACCGGTGGTGGTGCATGCGGGACGATTGTGGCGCGCCTTCGAGGACGCCAGCAACGGCACCGAATGGGGCAAACGCTTTAGCGCCGGGATGTTGTCCGTGCCGGTGGATGCGGACCTGCTCAACGCGACGAACTGGACGTTCAGCAATTTCCTCCCGCGGGATCCGGCGTGGTTGGGCGGGCAGTTCAATGCCTGGCTGGAGGGCAACGCCGTGGTCGCCCCGGCCGGACACATTGTGGATGTCCTGCGGGTGGACACGCCACATCCGCCCGAGCGGGCCGCGTTGGTGAATCTCAGCGCCGATGGGCGCACGGCGTCATTTGCCGCCGACACGGGGTTTGTGAACTTCCCGGGCGGCGCGAAGAAGTTCACCATTCGCGCCGATCCACGCGGCGATGGTTACTGGGCGGTCGCGTCCATCTTGCACGACTTGCCCGACGAGGTGCTCCGGCGCGCGGTCCCGGGCAGCATCCGCAACACGTTGGCGCTCCTGCACAGCGCGGATTTGCACCAATGGGAGGTGCGCCGTGTGCTCCTGCATCATCCCGACCGCAGCCGCCACGGTTTCCAATACGCCGACTGGCAGTTTGACGGCGATGATCTGGTGGCCGTGTGCCGCACGGCGTTCGACGACGGGGAGGGTGGGGCGCACAATTTTCATGACGCCAATTTCCTGACATTTCACCGTTTTAAGGATTTTCGTTCGCCCCGGGACACCACGGCGGCCGCCGCGGCACCGGGGTTGAAGACCGCCACGCTTGAGAAACCATGAACACACCATCCCGCAATATTCTGGCAGGCATCGTTCCACCACTCGTAACGCCTTTGCTCGGGCGCGACCAGTTGGACGTTGCCGGTTTGGAACGCCTCGTGGAGCACGTCATCGCGGGTGGCGTGCATGGCCTGTTCATTCTGGGAACCAGCGGTGAGGCACCGAGTCTGAGTTACCGGTTGCGGCGCGAGGTGATTACGCGGGTGTGCCGGCAGGTGGGCGGGCGGGTGCCCGTGCTTGTCGGCATCACGGACACATGTCTCGTGGAAGCCGTCGGGGTGGCCCGTCAGGCCGCGGACGCGGGAGCCGATGCGTTGGTGACTTCGGCGCCGTATTACTTTCCCGCCGGACAGCCGGAACTGGTGGAGTTCGTGCGCCGGCTGGTGCCGGAGCTGCCGCTGCCGCTGTATCTCTACAACATGCCGCAGATGACAAAGGTCCAGTTTCATCCCGAGACCATCCGCCAGCTTGCGGAACTGGGTGGCATTATCGGATTGAAGGACAGTTCGGGCGATTTGAATTATTTCCGTCAGTTGGTCGAGGTCGCGCGGGAGCGGCCGGATTGGCGGCTGTTCATGGGCCCGGAGCATCTGCTCGTGGACAGCCTGCGAGCCGGCGGCCATGGCGGCGTCAATGGCGGCGCTCAAATTGAGCCGCGCCTGCTGGTCGAATTGCTCGATGCCGTGCGCAACGGGGACGAAGCACGCGTGGCCGCTTTGCAGCAACGGCTGTTGCGGCTCGGAAGAATCTACACGGTGGGACAGCACGCCTCGACGGTCATCAAGGGCATGAAGTGCGCCTTGTCGTTGCTGGGCATTTGCAGCGATGAAATGGCCGAGCCCATGACGCGTTTTGGCGGGCCGGAGCGGGCCGTCATTCGCGAGGTGCTCGTTGAACTCGGCCTGCTGTCCGGGGCGGAACTGCCCGCGGCACGCCGTGAAACAGCCGAACCGCCGGCCGTGGTGGCCTCATGAAGACGCGTGGCCTGATGGCTTTGTTGCTGTGCCTCGGGGCGGGTTGCGCCAGACTTTCGCCGGTGATGCCCGATGTGAACCAGGCCGGCCTCGGCACGGAGCGCCAAATCACGCACGGACCCGGCGGTCGCATTTTGACGAACACCGGCGTCTGGTCGCCGGATGGCGCCTGGATCGTTTACGACACGCGCAGCGATGCGGCGGGCGATGTCTTCGACGGCCGGACGATCGAGAGGGTCAACGTCCGGACCGGCGAGGTGCGCGAGTTGTATCGGGCGCAACACGGCGCATGCTGTGGCGTGGGGACGTTCAACCCGCGCGCCAACGAAGTGGCGTTCATCCTTGGTCCGGAGAACCCGACCCCGGACTGGCAATATGCCGCGTGGCACCGGCAGGGGGTGATCGTGAACGTCGCGTCGCCGGGCGTTGTGCGCCGGCTGGATGCCCGGGACTTGACACCGCCCTTCACGCCCGGCGCCCTGCGTGGCGGCACGCACGTGCATATCTGGGATGCGGCGGGTGCGTGGGTCAGCTTCACTTACGAAGATGCGTTGCTGGCGCGGTTTCGCGCGGCCGGTTCCACCAACGACATCAATCAACGCAACGTGGGCGTCAGCGTTCCCGGCCGGCCGGTGCGGGTGGCACCGGACCACCCGCGCAATCACGACGGCGAATATTTCACCGTGCTCGTTACGCAGACCTCCGCCCGGCCGCGGCCCGGTTCGGATGAAATCCAGCGCGCCTGTGAAGAAGGCTGGGTGGGGACGAACGGCTACGTGCGCGCCGACGGGCGCCGGCAGCGGCATGCGCTCGCCTTTCAAGGCACCGTGGTGACGGCGGCCGGCCGCGCCGTGCCGGAAGTATTTGTTGCGGATTTGCCGGACGACTTGACACACGCGGGCGCCGGGCCGCTCGCCGGGACTGAATCCCGCGCGCCGTTTCCGCCGCGGGGCGTTGTTCAACGGCGGCTGACGTTTACCACCGCGCGCCGTTTTCCGGGGATTGAAGGTCCGCGTCACTGGCTGCGGAGTTCACCCGATGGCACGCGCATCGCGTTTCTCATGAAGGACGATGCGGGGGTGGTGCAGTTGTGGACGGTATCGCCGAATGGCGGTGCGGCGCGACAGCTCACGCACAACGCGTGGCCGGTCGCGAGTGCGTTTACCTGGAGCCCGGACGGCAGCGCCATTGCGCACGTCATGGACAACAGTGTCTGCGTCACCGATGCGGCAACGGGACAAACCCGGCGTTTGACGCCGCGCAGCGACGCGGCAACGGCGCCTCGTCCGGAGGCCTGTGTTTTTTCGCCGGATGCGAAGGAGATTGCCTTTGTGCGCCGTTTGGTCACGGCGGGGCGGTCCGACAATCAGATTTTTGTTGTCACGGCCGGGCCGTGAACTCCGCGCACGCCGGCAGCCGGTGACTGTCTGTCTCGGCAAAGAGGGCGGCACCAGAATACTTGAAATGAGGACAAAAATGATGAATCACAATTTCGCCGCATCGGCATTGGGGCTCCTGCTCGCGCTGGGGGGCAGCGCGACCGCTTCGCCATCGTCTGTTTCGTCCGACCTCGTGTCCGGGCGTCCAACTGATTCAGATTCGGCGGCGCCCACGGCGGCCATTGCGGTCCGCTGGTCGGCTGAGCGAGCGTGGAACTGGTTCACCAACCAGCCGCTGCCGATCGGCTTCAATTACGTTCCCGCCAATGACATCAGTTACACGGAAATGTGGATGGATTACGGATTCGACCCGGCGCGGATTGATCGCGAGCTGGCGCTGGCGCAAAAGGTCGGTTTCAACTGTCTGCGCGTCGTGCTGTCGTATGTGGTGTGGGAAGCCGAGCCGGAGGCATTTCGGCAGCGGTTCGAACGGTTTGTCTCCATCTGCGCCCGGCGGGGCATCAAAGTGATGCCGATTTTTTTCGATGACTGCGCCTTCGGCCCCATCAAGGATCCGGTCTTTGGCCCGCAGCCTGCCGTGGTGCCGGGCTGGTATGCCAACGGCTGGACGCCCAGCCCGGGTCACGAACGCGTGCGGGACCCGAAGCTGCGTCCGTCGCTGGAGCGCTTCGTGAAGGATGTTTTGAGCGCGCATCGGGACGATCGGCGCATTCTTTGTTGGGACCTTTACAATGAACCCGGCAATTCCGGCATGGGCGAGGCGTCGCTGCCGTTGGTGCGGGAAGTGTTTCGCTGGGCGCGCGAGATTAATCCCGCGCAGCCCATCACGTCGGGCATTTGGGGCCCGCCGACGGCGATCATTCAATTCATCCGGGAACAATCCGACCTCATCACGTTTCACAATTATTCTCCGGCGGAGAATCTGGCGCAGGAAATTGAGCGCCTCAAGAAGCTGGGTCGGCCAATCATCTGCACGGAATGGATGAATCGCCCGAGGCATTCGACAGTGCAGACCTGTTTGCCCGTGTTCGTGCGCGAAGGCGTCGGCGCGCTGGGTTGGGGACTGGTCAATGGCAAGACGCAGACAAATTTGCCGTGGGGGCATCGCCCTGGACCCGCGTATGACGGGCCGTGGCAGCACGATTTGTTTCGCCCGGATTATTCACCTTATGATCCGCAGGAAATTGAACTGTTTCGGCAGACAATCCAGCGCGTGAGCGGCGGCAAAGCGGAATGATGATATGCAAATTCTCCGAACGGGCGAACTCGTTCCATGCGTCCGCCAAGCCGCAGACAACTTGGTGCGAGCGAACCGCAATGAACTTTAACGGATATGCAATACTGTGTCCTCAAATCCATCGGCGCCGGAAAGCGGCGATTCACCCTGGTCCTCACCGGCACATTTCGGCCAGACGCTTTCACTCAACGGAACGAGGCCGCGTCCCGTCGCGGAACGAATCGCTGGGCCGTTGTGTTGCTGGCGTTGATGCTGGTGGCCGGTTCCGCGCGGGCTGAGGTGAAGTTGCCCGCGCTTTTCTCGGATCACATGGTGTTGCAGCGCGGCGTCGCGGTTCCCGTCTGGGGCTGGGCCAGGCCGGGCGAATCCGTCACCGTGGCCATCGCGGGCCAGACCCAAACCGCCCCGGCGAATGCCGAGGGCAGGTGGCGCGTCACGCTCGATGCGCTCAACGCCGCGGGGCCGGTCACGCTGACGGTCAAGGGCGACAACACGCTCACCGTGAATGATGTGCTGGTGGGCGAAGTCTGGCTGGCGTCCGGGCAATCGAACATGCAACTGCCGGTCAATGCCGTGTCGAATGCGCCCGCGGAAAAGGCCGCAGCCAATTATCCGCGGCTGCGCATGTTCACCGTGGCCCGGCACCCCGCCGCGCAGCCGCAGGAAGATTGTCAGGGGCAATGGGTGGTGTGCAGCCCGGAGACGGTGGGCAATTTTTCCGCCACCGCGTATTTCTTTGGGCGCGACCTGCAACGGGATTTGAAAACGCCGGTGGGCCTGATCAATGCATCCTGGGGCGCCACGCCGATTGAAACATGGACCAGCCTGAAAGTGCAGCAGCAACACCCGGAACTGGATCCGATATTCGCGTTCTGGCGGGAGAAAATGCGCGTGCCGTTCGACGCGGCGGCCGCCCAGGCGCAGCACGAACGCCAGATGGCCGCCTGGAAAGCGCAGGCGCAAAAAGCCCGGTCGGCGGGGCATCAACCGCCGCCGGCGCCGGTCATGGCCGTGAATCCGCGCCTGGACAAAAATCATCCGGCCAATTTGTTCAACGGCATGATCGCGCCATTGATTCCCTATGCCATTCGCGGGGCGATTTGGTATCAGGGGGAAAACAACGCGAATCATGATTTTGGCAGCCTCTATGCCCTGCAGTTGCCGCTCCTGATTCGGGACTGGCGCGCGCGCTGGGGCGAAGGGGATTTTCCGTTTGCGTGGGTGCAACTGCCGAACTACAAACCGCGCACCGAAGACCCTGGCGCTCCGAGCAATTGGGCGGTGGTGCGTGAAGCCATGCGCAAAACCCTGGCGCTGCCCAATACCGGCATGGCGGTCATCATTGACGCGGGCGAGCCGAAAAACATCCATCCCAAGGACAAACAAATCGTCGGCCAACGGCTGTCGCTTTGGGCGCGGGCAGAGGTTTATGGCGAGAACATTCCCTATGCCGGTCCGCTGCTGGCCGGTCATGAGATGCGCGGCAATGAAGTCATGCTCGCCTTCACCCACACGGATGGCGGCTTGCTGGCCAGGGGTGGCGATCTGAAAGGATTCGCCATCGCCGGTGCGGATCAGCAATGGCACTGGGCCCAGGCGCGCATTGCGGGCGACCGCGTGATCGTGTCGCACCCGGACGTGAAAGTTCCCGTGGCGGTGCGTTATGCGTGGGCGGACAATCCGGACTGCAACCTTTACAACGGAGCCGGACTGCCGGCCTCGCCCTTCACAACCGATGATGCGAACTAAAATTCAATTCGCGCGCCGGCACCGGTCAGCATGATGCTGGCCGCCGGTGTGGCATGAAACCATGTCAAAGGATCTGACGGGACGCGTTTCAGTCGTCCAATTCTTGCGAGGCACTGGAACCGGCATCCTGGCCAACCGGTAAATCAAGATAGGTGGATTTGCCGGCCATCTGCACCTCGACCGTCAAAGGCGTTTTTTGCGGGTTGGCGACGGTGATTTGAATGCGATTATTTTTAAGATGTTGCGCCAGAAGCAAGCATGGCTGATTCACCTTGATGGGGCCGAGGGGAGTTTCGATGCCACCGGCCGACCAGAAGGCGACGGCGACCAGTTTGTTTGAAGGGGAATAGACAGCTTGAACATTCTTACGGTTGGACAGGATGCTGAGTCTGAATTGGCCGGCGAACTCCCGCATTTGCTCCAAGGTCACGTCCGGCAGGACGAGATATTCATAGCTGGCGTCGCGGCAGCCGGCACCGTGATCGATCCACAAATTGAAGACCGGTTCTGTCACCAGTCCGTCCCCTCCCGTTCCGCAGTCCGACCAACGGCCGCTCTGGTTCGTGTTGGACAGCACGACCGCCTCGCCCTTCGGAAAGAGGTAGCCCGTGCGGTTGTGATAAACCCACTTTAATGAATCTGCGACATGACGTCCGGCGGGCAACGGTCCGGCCGATTCATTGTCGAACACGGGGCCTGTGAGGCGGGCTTGGTTTACACTGGTAATAACCGGGTGACCGTTGGTGATGGTGATGCCCGTTCCGAGGCAAACGTAGGCGTTGTCAAAAAAGAACCACGCCTTCCTTGCCTGCAACGCGCCGCGCCTCAAGTCCATTGCGCACAACCCGTAGGTTCCGTCGCTGACGCCACCCACAAACCGACCCTCGCCCCGCGTGCCGACCGGGCGCGGTCCAATTGTGTTCATGTTGGCGGCTTGTTCCGCAGTGGTCCCCGGAATTTTCTGCCAGTCCCAGCACGGAAAAATATCCTGATACTCATGGCCGGTCAGATAAAGGAAATTGGCGCCGTCGGAAAGGTGATGCGAAAGACGGCCCTCGCCGTTGACGATCTCGGCGTTTAGCGTGCGCTCCGAAAACATTTTTACCGAGGTCATGAACGTCTTCCGGCGATGCACCATATAGTCCGAGCACCAGAAATGTTTGTTGCCAGTCAATGGTTCCGCCGTCGGATCCTGGGCGAGGCGGGCGGCCCAGCGAGCGTATTCCTGCTGGCGCCGGCCGGGCAGCGTTGCGAGCAGGCGGGTCACATTGCCCAGGCTGTAGGCGGCGCCGGCCGGGGAGATGGGCCCGCGGGACCATTCCCGAGGCGCGGCCGTGATGCCCGGGCGGGTGATGATGCGACTAATGCTGCTGTAATCGAGCATGTCCGCCCAGGTGATCCAACGCAGGCCGTCAAGCATGTAACGATCGAACAGCCTGCGTCGCGCGTCCGAGATGTGGAACGGCGTGCCCCACGAAATGTAGAGAAGCCGGCCAACATCATTGGCGTAAAACAGTCCGTAGCCGCCGCTGTAAAGTTGCGGGCCGTGTTGATGGAAGCTGAAATCAGGCTGGATGCCCTCGTGCTGGCTGGCGGCGTCGGCAAAACGCACTTCCTCATAAAGCCGGTCAAAGGCTGCTTGTGTGGTTGGCGGTGACTTTTCCAGGGCGCCCAGGATCACCTGATTGAGGGCGGCCCACGTCAGATTGGCTCCGGTTGCACCTTCCATGCGGGAGCGTTTCAATACTTTGATGGCAGCCGCCAGTTCTGCGGGCGGCAGATGATCGCGCATCAAGCAGGCAATCTCCCCCGTCAACTCGGGGATGCCGATCTGGTTCCACCACCAGTTGGGGTTTTGCGCGTCCGTGTCTGTCCATGCCTTCAGGGCGGCCACGGTTCGGGCGGTCAGATGCGGGTCGGGCTGACCGGCATCCTGCTTGAGCCGGGCGGCTTTCGCCATTGTCAACACGCGTCCGAGATGCGTGCCGCCCATCCAGGTCGAGCGGTTTTGATCCTGATAATCGAGATCCGGCCAGCGGCCGTCGCCGTTCATGGTCTGCTCGTATTGCGCCGCGATGGTGCGGACCTGTGCGATGTCCGGCATCGCCGTAGGCAGCACGGAACGCACGAAGTGGTCCACCAAAACTTCGAGTGGACGCATGCTGGCATCCTGTGATGGGTCAGATTGCGCGTGGGCGGCACCGGGCTTCACCAGCATCAAGGCGACGGCCGCGACGATGGTCAGCGCTGGAAGAAGGGCTTGTTTCATGAAAGGATCACTGCTGCGCCGATGGCAAGTTGACGAAAGCATGCCATCGAAATTCACCGGCTGTCACGCCAGGAAACGAGCCAGGCCCGGAATCTGTCTCAGCCGGCGCAGAAGTGGCTTGCTTCCCCGCGTGATAGTTGCGATTACCCTCGCGCCACAACCCCGTTAAAACTGTGCCGAACGTGAGTATCCCCAGAGTCGCCTTGTTGATCGAGAGTTCGCGAAACTACGGACGCGGAATTTTGCGCGGCATTGCGCAATACGCTCACGTGCATGGGCCCTGGTCGTTTTACGCACAGGAACGCGAACTGCACAGCGGGATTCCGGCGTGGCTGCGAAATTGGAAAGGCAACGGCATCATTGCGCGCATTGAGGACCGGCGGATTGGCCGGTCCCTGTTGAAGGTCGGCTGCCCGGTGGTGGATGTGCTCGGCAGCGTGCGCTGCGAGGGGATCCCCGGATTCGACACCGATGCCGAGGCGGTGGCCCGCATGGCGGTGGACTTCCTCATTCAGGCCGGCTTCCGACATTTCGGGTATTGCGGCTACCGGGGAATTCCTTTTTCAGATCGTCGCGAGGCGGCGTTTGCCGCACAACTTGCCCGACGCGGCCAGAGCGTCCGGGTGTTTTCGCGCCTGCCCGCGGGCGCGCCCGATTCGCACATTCAAGCCGTCGAGCAACGCGGGCTGGAAATGGAAAAAGCGCTTGCAGGGTGGCTGCGCAAGCAGAAGTGGCCGCTGGCGTTGTTTGCCTGCAACGACATTCGTGCCCAGCAAGTGCTCAACGCGTGTCGCGAAGACGGCATCAAGGTGCCGGAGGAAGTTGCCGTCATCGGCTTGGACAACGACGACGTGCTCTGCAATCTGTGCGACCCGCCGCTGACCAGCATCGAGCCAGACGCCGAACGCATTGGTTACGAAGCTGCGGCCCTGCTTGACCGCATGATCAAGGGCTTTCGTCCAAAACCCGGCGTTACGCAGGTTCCGCCCGCCCGCATCGTTGAACGCACCTCCACCGATGTGGTGCCCATCGAGGACGAAGTTACTGTCAGGGCCGTGCGCTTCATTCGCGACCATTTTAGTGACGGGATCGCGGTCAAGGATGTGCTGCGGCACGTTCAGCGTTCCCGGACTGATTTGGAGGTTCGCTTTCGCCAGTGGCTCAAGACCAGCGTGCGCGGTGAAATCCAGCGGCGCCGCATGGACCGCGCATCTCAGTTGTTGCAACAGACCGATCTTGGCCTGGACCGCGTTGCCGAGGGGGCGGGCTTTGCCACTGCCGCCCACCTGTGCCGGCTCTTTCGGCGTCAATTTCACCAGACGCCAACCCAATACCGTCTCGCTTGTAAAATCAGACAATAGGATTGGCAAGCCTGCCAATTGCTTCATTTCCAGCCACCGGTCATCTTCCTAATGTGACCCATGAAAGGCTGTTTCCAAGCGCGTCGTCTGCTGGTGCGGAGGCGAACCATGACAGCGGGAAGTTGCACGCCTTGGGCGTCGTTCGTTTCGGGGGACTGCCGGCGGTTGCTGTGACACCAGTGCTCTTTTGCTCCAAACCCCATACCTCATTCAGATCCACACCATGAAAATAAAACTACTCGTGCTTGGCGTCTGCGCCGTCACCTTCACCTGTTTTGGCCAGGCACAAACGGCGCAGATCCTTTATTCGACTCCGGCCAACCCGACACGGGACAACTACACCGGTGGCCTGGGCTGCCAGTTTCGGGTCGGCCCCGCCAACGTGGTTGTTTCGCACCTCGGTGTGTTTGATGTCAATGATGACGGGTTGAACCTGGCGCATAATGCTGGCCTGTTCACTTCCAGCGGCTCGACCATGCTGGGAACCGTCGTGGTGCCCGCCGGCACCGGCGCTTATCTGACGAACGGATTCCGCTGGGTGCCGCTGGATCCGCCGCTGCTGCTGGTCAGCAACACCACCTACATCATCGCGGGCAGTGTGGTCACGAGCAGCGGCGACACTTGGCAGGATGCGTTTTCGCCGACATGGAATCCTTTCTTCGTTGGCACCAATGCGACAACGACCCGGCATGCGATGTATGGGCCGGGCGGCACCACGGCCTGGCCGCCGGCGTCGTTCAGTCAAAACGGCAACAACAACACCTACGGCAATGTCTCCCTGGCGTATATCGAGATTGATCAGGCCCGGGTGGGCGTGCAGCAGACGAACATTGCGCTCAGCGCGGGGCAAACGCTTTCCGTCCTCGGTTTTGCCAGTGGCGAGGCGCCCATCAGCTACCAGTGGTTCAAGGCGCCGAACACGCCGTTGACGGACCAGACGAATGCCACGTTGACGATTCTCAACACGTCCACCAACGACAGCGGGATCTACTTCCTCACCGCCAGCAATGCCCTCGGGGGCGCTCAGAGCGCGAATATTGCCGTGTCGGTAACCAGCTTTCCGGTCGGGATTACGCAGCAGCCGACGAGCCTGACGGTGTTTGCCGATTATCCCGCCACGTTTTCACTTTCCGCCACCGGTTCACCGCCGATTTCGTATCAGTGGTTCCGTAACGGTGATCCGATTGCCGGCGCGACACAAACCAACTATTCCATCTCGATGGCGGGCATTACGAACGACGGGGACGTATATTTCTGTGTCGCTTCCAACAACACCAGCGGCACGGCCTACACTGAGGTCAGCAGCAACGCCACGCTGACGGTCATCCCGAACCTGGCACCACCGCAAAAGTTCCTGCACGGAGCGAGGCCCAACACGGCAACGAACAACTTTGGTGGGCTGGTCGGCGGGACCATCGCAGTGGGGAACACACCGACGCTGGTGACGCACCTGGGTTATTACGCCGGCCAGTTCACGGATGCCGGCAAGACCAATGCGACGCTGACAATGGACCATCACGTGGGCATTTTCAGTGCGAACGGCAGCGTGCTCCACGGTTCGGTTGTGGTATCCAGCGGCACGCATGAGGTGATTAACGGCTACATGTGGGCGCCGCTCGATCCGCCTTTGGTGTTGTCCAACAACACCACCTACCTGCTGGTTGCAGAGACCTTTGCGGGCACCGATCCGTGGGGTGACACTTATGCGGTATCGGACCTGAACCCAAGTTTTGCCACCAGTTGCGCCGCAACTTACTGGGGAGCGGCCTGGCCGAACGCGGGCGCGGCCGGGTTCTACGCGGGCCAGATGTATAGCGCGCCCAACCTGGCGGTTTTGGCCCTGTCCACGCCCTCGGCATTCGTCGGCCCCACCACGGTCACGCAATACGTCGGCTTCAACGTGTCGTTGACTGCCGCCGTCGCAGGACAGGCGCCATTGACGTTGCAGTGGTTCAAGGATGCCGGCACGGTGTTGACCGGGCAGACCAATGCGACACTGACATTGAATGGCGTGAGCCTCGATGATTCGGGCGATTACTACGTGATCGCGACCAACACCGTGACCGGTGCCTCCGCGCAAAGTGCCCCATCGAGTTTGACGATCATTCCGGACGTAGGGCCGAGCCTCACGCAGGACATCGAGTCCGTCACGGCGTATGAGCATCAAACTGTGCGATTTGTTGCGGCGGCCGAAGGCACGCCCACTCTCGGTTTTCAATGGACGTTCAATGGTTCGCCGATTGCCGGTGCGACGAATCCCGTGCTGACATTGACGGATGTTTCCACGGCCTACGCGGGAAACTATCAGCTTGTCGTTACCAACGACTTCGGTTCCACCAACAGTGCGGTGGCTGGTTTAAGTGTGATCGTTCCGACATGGGGCAGCTATCCGTCGGCCGTGATGGGCACGAAGCTGTTGCTGTATTATCGCTTCAGCGATGTCAACAGCGGGTTCGGCATCGCGACCAACCAGGGTAGCCTTGGAATGGCGGACAACGGCGTGTATGAGAACTGCGTTGGCTCCGACGGACCATTGAGCATGTCCAACTTCGAAGTGGGCAATCTGGCCGTGGCGCCAACCTGGCCGTTCGGCGATGTGCAGGTGCCGCCGTTGGGCGTTTCGGTGAGCAGTGCGACCATCGCGGCCTGGGTTTACAAGAGCACAAGCCAGGACCCAAATTCGGCGATCTATTATCACCGGGGCGGCAATGTCTTCGGTCTCATCGTCAATACGAATGCGGCGACGGGGGCCGATGCGCTCCGTTACACGTGGAATGGCACATATTACAATTTTGACAGCGGGCTGATCCTGCCGACGAATCAATGGGCGCTCGTGGCGCTTACCGTCACACCAACCAACGCGAGCCTGTATCTCCAGGACGGCTCCGGCCTGCAGAGCACAAACAATCCCGCGTCGCATCCGCCTCAAACCTTCTCCGCCACGAATTATGTCGGCTGGGACACGGCGGGCGGCGACATCGGGCGCCGCTGGAATGGCATGATTGACGAGTTGATGATCTTTGATCGCGCCCTTTCATCCAGCGAGGTGAACGCGCTCTATCTCGGTGTGCCGGGCAGCGCAACGCTCAAACTTACACCGTCGGGCAATAACCTGGTGCTGACCTGGCCGGGCGGAAAGTTACTGGAGGCGGACGAAGCCACCGGGCCGTGGACGACGAACAGTGCCGCGACCTCGCCCTACCTGGTTTCGCGCACGGGCAGCCGGAAATTCTATCGCGTGCAATTACAGCCGTGAAATCTGACGGCGAAGAGAACATCACATGAATGATTCAAATGCCATGAAGTTGCCGGCACCCGGGCGGTGGAAGCCGCCCGGGGCCCGTCGCCGCGCGTTCACCTTGATCGAATTGCTCGTGGTGATCGCCATCATTGCCATTCTCGCGGCGATGTTGTTGCCGGCCTTGTCGAAGGCCAAGGTCAAGGCCCAGCGCATCCAGTGTGTCAACAACCAGCATCAAATCGGCATCGCGTTGACCATGTATGCCGACGATAACTCGGACTATTTTCCGACTTATCTCCAATGGGCTGCCTGGGGCGGGAAGAAAGGCAGCACGTCCTTGGAAGGTGGCAATATTCCGGAGGAGATGCGGCCGCTGCATGCCTACGTCAAGAACGTGGAAACCTTCCATTGTCCCGGTGACAAGGGCGACTCGCTGAAAGTCCTGGCCGGAACGATGCCGGCCGGGCAGCAATGCTTTGATGCGTGGGGCAACAGCTACGTGATGCCGTGGCGGGGCCTCAGTTGGGCCGTGCCGTCGGACTACCCATGGCTCGGCATTGAATGCATCGGTGGTTACAATTTTCCAGGTAAGGAAAAACCTGCGATGAAGGTTTCCGAAATCTCGCGGAACGCCACCCGGAAGATATTGACGATGGATTGGGCGGGCGCGCCGGACCGGACCATCGAGCAGGTGAGCACCGCCTGGCATTCCGACCGGGGCCGGGGCCTGTTCAACATTCTTTACGGCGACAACCACGTCGAAGGATACCTCTTCAAAGAATATGAACGGCTGGGGCCAAAATCCGACCTCAGTTACAACAGCCCGCCCGACCTGACCAAGCGCAACTATTGGTAAACAAACCTTGCTGACCCCATCGTGGAGTTCCTGTGCCATCGAAACCGTTTGTCCTGCGCGTCGCGGTCTTTTCCGATCCGCGCGTTCGGGTGCGACTTCCCGGAGTCTCGCTGTTTCCGCGGGACCGGCCGCCGCACATCCGGACACGTGCTGCAGGAGTCATCAGGCGCGCTCCGTGGGGCGCGACCTGGCCACGTTGTGTTGTTGACTGTTATGCTCCTTGCGGCGCTGCTGCTGCCGCTTCAACGTGCGTCGGCACTCGATGTGACATTGGATGGCGCGAACGTCGGACGCACCTTCGACGGACTGGGGGCGGTAAGTGCCGGTGCGTCATCGCGATTGCTGATGGATTATCCCGAGCCGCAACGCAGCGAGATTTTAGATTACCTGTTCAAGCCGGACTATGGAGCCGCATTGCAGCATCTCAAAGTTGAAATCGGCGGCGACGTGAATTCCACCGACGGCTGCGAGCCGAGCCATCAGCACAGCCGCAACGATACGAATTACAACCGTGGCTACGAATGGTGGTTGATGCAGGAGGCCAAGGCGCGCAACCCAGCCATCCAACTCGACTGTCTTGCGTGGGGTGCTCCGGGCTGGATTGGCGACGGCAATTACTGGTCGCAGGACATGGCGGATTACGTGGTGAACTTCATCAAGGGCGCCAGGCAGGCGCATGGCCTGGACATGGAGTTCACCGGCGTGCGGAACGAGGTGGTCAACAACACGAACTGGATCGTGACGTTGCGCAACACGCTTGATGCCGCCGGTTTGACGAATGTGAAAATCGTCGCGGGCGATGAGTGGGGCGGCACCTGGAAAATCGTGAACGATGTGCTCGCCAACCCTGCGGTGTCGAACGCCATTTACGCCATTGGTGCGCATTACCCCAGCCACAACGGTTACACGAGTCCGCCCGTCGCGCAGACGTTCAGCCAGCCGCTCTGGGCGAGCGAGGAGGGCATCGGGGGGGCGACCTGGGCGAAGGCGCTCTCGCTTGCAAAACTTTACAATCGTAACTACATCGTCGGTAAAATGACAAAAAGCGAGATTTGGAGTCCGGTCACGGCCTATTACGACCTGCTGGCTGCGCCGGGTTCGGGGTTGATGCGCGCCAATTCGCCGTGGTCGGGGAATTACACCGTCTCCCCCGCCATCTGGGCCACGGCGCACACAACCCAGTTCGCGGCTCCCGGTTGGAAGTATCTCGAAGGCGGCGGCAATGGCCTGCTCCCGGGCGGCGGCAGCTACGTCACGCTCAAGTCCACGAACGGCTCCGACTTCAGCATCATCATCGAAACTGCCGATGCCACCGTGGCCCAGAGCATTACATTCCACCTCACGAACGGCCTGTCGGCCGGCACGGTGCACATTTGGAAAACCACATCGTCACAGCCGTTCGTTCACGTTGGGAACCTGTCGGTGGCGGGTGGTTCGCTCACCATTTCGCTCGACGCGGGCTGCCTCTACACACTGACCACAACGAGCGGGCAGGGGAAGGGGGCGGTTGTTGCGCCTGCTGCAAAACCCTTTCCGCTTCCCTACAGCGAAGACTTCGATGGCTACGCCTCAGGCGCGACGCCGCGTTACTTTTCGGACCAGTCCGGCATCTTTGAGATTGCGCCCGGCGGGAACGGCGGGCAATGCCTGCGACAGGTCACCACCCAAACCGGCATTGAATGGGCCGCGCAGTCTTCGCCCTATACGATCCTCGGTGACTCCAACTGGCGCGACTACGAAGTCAGCACGGACGTCCTGCTGGAGACCAACGGAGCAGCGTATCTCTACGGCCGTATTGTGGGCATTCCCGGATTCTCCGATCCCACCCCGCGAGCCTATTGGCTCAAGGTGAATTCTTCGGGTTCATGGGAGTTGCACAGCTTTACCAATACGCTGGCGTCAGGCAGCGCTGGCTTCCCCACCAACGTCTGGCATCGCTTGAAACTCTCGTTCACAGGCAACAATATCAAGGCCTCTCTGAACGGCATCATTGTCGCCGACGTTGAGGACGGCTCCTTCGCAAGCGGGCTGGTGGGCCTTGGTTGTGGCCGACATGGCGCAAAGTTTGACAACTTCTTTGTGGCACCACGTCATCGTGGGGCGGAAAACCTGGCTCCTGCCGCCACTGCCACAGCCTCCAGTGTCTGGCAGAACGACAGCACTTACGCCGCGAACAAAGTCAACGACGGCGACGAGACAACCCGCTGGAATGCCGCAGCGGGTGATCAGGACGGCGCATGGTTGCAGTTGGACTTTGGCGGGCCGACGCTGTTCAACCGCACTTACCTCTCGCAGTTCGGTGACCGCATTGCTGCGTTCAAAATTCAATCGCTGACAGATTCGGGCTGGGAGGATCTTGTGGTTTCGTCCAGCAACCTGGGGCCAGCACGCGTGGATTTCTTCCCGCCGGTGACTTCAAGCAAGGCGCGGTTGCTCATCACCTCCGCTACGAACATTCCGTCCATTTACGAATTCGGCGTCTGGTATGAGCCGCCGACGGCGAATCTCGCACTTGCGGCCACCGCCTCTGCGTCGAGTGTCTGGAACAACGATCCTGCTTATGCCGCCAATCAGGCCAATGACAATAATCTTGCGACCCGCTGGAACGCGCATGCGACCAATGGCGTGAATTGCTGGCTGCAACTGGACTTCGGTTCGCCGGCAACCTTTAATAAAACGTCGCTGCACCAGTTTGACGACCGCGTAACCAGCTATGAAATCCAATACTGGACGGGTGGCACGTGGGCGACCGCCTTCGCCGGCGGGCAGCTCGGCAGCGAGCGCACAGACGTGTTTGCGCCGGTGACCGCCAGCAAGGTGCGATTCTACGTCACCGGCGCGACAAACATTCCTTCAATTTACGAGTTCCAGGTTTTCCTTGATCCATCGCTTGCGCGGTCAGTGTTCATCAATGAATGGATGACGCTGAATACGGTCGTCGCGGACCCGAAGGATGGCGATTACGAGTCGTGGTTTGAATTGTTCAACGCGGGCACCCAGGCTGTGGACCTGACGGGCTGGTATCTGAGCGGGAATCCGTTGAACCATTTCCAATTTCAAATTCCATCCGGCTACGTGCTCCCGTCGCATGGATATCTGCTCGCGTGGGCCGACAACGAGCCTGCGCAGAACCTTCCGTTCAACGGTGACCTGCATGTGAATTTCGATCTGGCCAACGCTTCAGTCCTCGGCCTTTACACGCCCGCTGGCGAGCAGATGGACCTTGTGGACCTTGCACCGCAAGCGCCTGGGCTGAGTTGCGGCAGCCGTGTGGATGGAACCGGGCCGATCTTGGTCACCGTCACGCCAACGCCGCGCGGGTCCAACAGTCAGATTAAAATTGCCTCCATTACGGCTTCGCGCTCCGCTGGTGTTTTGCTCGCCGGTGAGGGGATTCCGGAAGGCGTTCACCATATTTTGACCGCCAATGATTTGATTACGACAAATTGGATGGAATTGGGAACCGTCAACGCGAGGGCGGACGGTTCGTTCCAATTTATCGATGCGAACGCGGCGTCGGGCGCCGGCCGTTTTTATCGTGCAATTGCTCCTTGAACTAATGCGAGATCAGCGAATAACTGAAGCAGTAACCGATTCATTTGTGCCCAAGGGTTCGTCACCGGCCGTTTGCAACGTTCCGCCCGCCAAGACCGCTGCTCCCACCGAGGGCGCGGTGTGCGTGCGAGTGGAAGCTCTTGAGCTTCCCACATATCTCCCCGCTGCGCCGGACAAGAACCCGATGTTTTTGGAGAAGCGGGTGTATCAGGGGAGCAGCGGGCGGGTGTATCCGCTGCCGTTCACGGACCGCATTGCGGAGAAACCGGTCGATCGCAAATGGCG